>NZ_NSGT01000049.1:0-54194 GCF_009192905.1 Xanthomonas sp. LMG 12459 | reverse complement strand
ATCCGCCACCGCGCCATGCCATGCCACGGCGGCGCTGGCCATTCGTCGCTGCCGCAGTGCTGGTCGCACTGCTGCTGGCGGTGTGGTTGCGCCCACGCCACGCACCGACCAAGGCCACGCCGCCGGTGCCGGTGACCAGCGCGCCGGTGCTGCGCAAGGACGTGCCGATCCGCCAGACAGGGATCGGCACGGTGCTGCCGATCGCCTCGGTGACCGTGCACTCGCGCATCGATGGGCAACTGATCGACGTGGGCTTCAGCGAAGGCCAGGACGTCAAGGCCGGGCAGGTGCTGGCGCGGCTGGATCCGCGCACCGACCAGGCGCAACTGGCCGCGGCCACCGCGCAGTTGGCGAAGGACAAGGCACAGCTGGGCAATGCGCAGGCCGACCTGCAGCGCTACCAGCAACTGCTGCAGGACAACGCCACCACCCGCCAGACCCTGGACACGCAGAAGGCGCTGGTGACGCAACTGCGCGCCACCCTGCAGAGCGATGCGGCGGCGATCGACAACGCGCGGGTGCAACTGGACTTCACCACCATCCGCGCGCCGATCGACGGCCGCGCCGGCGCGCGCCTGGTGGATCCGGGCAACATCGTCCACGCCAGCGATGCCGGCGGCCTGGTGGTGCTGAACCAGATCGACCCGATCGCGGTGCAGTTCACCCTGCCGGAAAGCGCCTTTCAGCAGATCAACCGCGCGCTGCAGGCCGCACCGGCCAGCGTAGGCGTGGACGCGGTCGACCACGGCAGCGGACAGGTGCTGGCGCACGGCACGCTGGCCCTGCTCAACAACCAGATCGACACCAGCACCGGCACCATCGCGATGAAGGCGCACTTCCGTAATTCCGGGCACACGCTGTGGCCGGGGCAGACGGTGGACGCGCGCATCACCCTGGGCATGCGCAGCGGCGCGCTGGTGGTGCCGAGCGCGGCCGTGCAGCGCAGCCAGGACGGCGAGTTCGTGTACGTGGTCGGCAGCGACGGCAGCGTGCGCGACCAGCCGGTGCAGGTGCTGGACGAGGCCGATGGCGAGAGCGTGATCGGCCAGGGCGTGCAGGCCGGCCAGCGCGTGGTGGTGGATGGGCAGTACCGGCTGCATCCGGGGGCGAAGGTGGTGGAGGCCAAGCCGGCCAAGCACGCCAAACCGGCCGCGGCGGGAGCGCACGCGTGAGCGTCTCGGCGGCCTTCATCAAACGCCCGATCGGCACCTCGCTGCTGGCCATGGCGCTGCTGTTGCTGGGCATGGTGGCCTGGCCGCTGCTGCCGGTAGCGCCGTTGCCGCAGGTCGATTTCCCCACCATCCAGGTTTCGGCCAGCCTGCCCGGCGCCAGCCCACAGACCATGGCCTCGAACGTGGCACAGCCGCTGGAGCGGCAGCTGTCGCTGATCCCTGGCCTGAGCCAGATGACCTCGACCAGCGCGCTCGGCTCGACCCAGGTGACGCTGCAGTTCGACCTGGACCGCAACATCGACGCTGCCGCGCTCGATGTGCAGACCGCGATCAACGCCGCGTCCGGGCAGTTGCCGAGCGGGCTGCCGAGCGCACCGAGCTTCCGCAAGATCAACCCGGCCGAATCGGCGTCGCTGATCCTGGCGGTGCAGTCGCGGGTGTTGCCGCTGACCCAGGTCAACGACTACGCCGACAACGTGCTGGCGCAGCAGATCTCGCGCATCTCCGGGGTGGGCCTGGTCAACCTGTACGGTGCGCAGAAGCCGGCGGTGCGCGTGCAGGTGGATCCGGCCAAGCTGGCGGCGCTTGGCCTGAGCCTGGAGGACATCCGCTCGGTGATCGCCACCACCACGGTGAACGCGGCCACCGGCTCGATCGACGGCGCGCGCCAGGCCTTCACTGTCTCCACCAACGATCAACTGCTGCAGAGCCAGGCCTGGAACGGCGCGGTGCTGGCCTGGCGCAACGGCGCGCCGATCCGCGTGCGCGACGTCGGCACCGCGGTGGACGGGCCGGAGAACGCCAAGATCGCCGCGTGGGGCTTCGCCGGCGCCGCCGCGCCGGCCGACAGCGGCATCGTCGACGGCCGCGCGATCATGATCGCCATCACCAAGCAGCCCGGCGCCAACGTCATCGACACGGTGGAACAGGTCAAGGCCGCGCTGCCCAGGCTGATGGCGTCGATCCCGCCCAGCGTCAGCGTCAAGATCCTCGCCGACCGCACGCAGAACATCCGCGCCTCGGTCAGGGACGTGGAGTTCACCCTGCTGCTGTCGATCGTGCTGGTGGTGGCGGTGATCTTCGTGTTCCTGCGCAGCGCGGTGGTCACCCTGATCCCGAGCCTGACCGTGCCGCTGGCGATCCTCGGCACCGCCGCGCTGATGTACGTGCTCGGCTACAGCCTGGACAACCTGTCGCTGATGGGCCTGACCATCGCCGTCGGCTTCGTGGTGGACGATGCCATCGTGATGCTGGAGAACATCTACCGGCACATCGAGGACGGCATGGCGCCGCTGCAGGCGGCACTGCAGGGCGCGGCCGAGATCGGCTTCACCCTGGTCTCGATCTCGGTGTCGCTGGTGGCGGTGTTCATCCCGCTACTGCTGATGGGCGGCATCGTCGGCCGGCTGTTCCGCGAGTTCGCGGTGACGGTGAGCCTGACCATCCTGGTGTCGCTGCTGGTGTCGCTGACCCTGACCCCAATGCTGTGCGCGCGCCTGCTCAAGCCACACGCCGAGCAGGCGCAGGGGCGCCTGGCGCGCGCGTTCGAGCGCGGCTTCGACGCGCTGCTGGCGGCCTACCGGCGCGGCCTGGAGACGGTGCTGCGGCATCCGCGGCTGACCCTGGCCAGCTTCCTGCTGACCGTGGCCACCAGCGTGGCGCTGTTCGTGGTGATGCCCAAGGGCTTCTTCCCGCAGCAGGACACCGGCTTCATCTCCGGCACCGCCGATTCGGCGCAGGATTCGTCCTCGGCGGCGATGCGCACGCGCATGCTGCAACTGGCCGACATCATCCGCCGCGATCCCGACGTGCTGTCCTTCGGCATGCAGACCGGCGCCAGCACCTTCAACTCCGGCACCTTCTCGATCGCGCTCAAGCCCAAGGACGCGGGCCGCACCGCCAGCGCCGACCAGGTGATCGCGCGGCTGCGCAAGCGCCTGGCGCACGTGCAGGGCGTCACCCTGTTCATGCAGGCCGGACAGGACATCAACGTCGGCGGCCGCCTGGCCCGCACCCAGTACCAGTACACCCTGACCGACGCCAACCTGGACGAGCTCAACACCTGGGCGCCGAAGCTGCTGAAGGCGTTCCGGGCGCTGCCGCAACTGACCGACGTGGCCTCCGACCAGCAGAACGCCGCGCCGATCGCCAGCCTGACCATCGACCGCCAGCGCGCGGCCAGCTTCGGCATCACCCCGCAGCAGATCGACGCGACCATCAACGACGCCATCGGCCAGCGCCAGGTCGCGCAGTACTTCACCCAGCTCAACAGCTACCACGTGGTGCTGGAAGTGACGCCGGCGCTGCAGGGCGATCCATCGCTGTTCCAGCGGCTGTACCTGACCTCGCCGTTGACCGGCAAGCAGGTGCCGCTGTCCACCTTCGCCACGCTCGACACCAGCAAGACCGGCTACCTGTCGGTGAGCCACCAGGGCCAGTTCCCGGCGGTGACCATCTCCTTCAACCTGGCGCCGGGCGCGGCACTGGGCGATGCGGTGGACGCGATCCAGCAGGCCCAGGCGCAGCTGCGGGTGCCGGCCACGCTCAGCGGCAGCTTCCAGGGCACGGCGCAGGCGTTCAGCGCCTCGCTGCGCACCCAGCCGTACCTGATCCTGGCGGCGTTGATCGCGGTCTACATCGTGCTCGGCCTGCTCTACGAGAGCTACATCCACCCGCTGACCATCCTCTCCACCCTGCCCTCGGCCGGCGTCGGCGCGCTGCTGATCCTGATGGCCGGCGGCTACGACTTGAGCGTCATTGCGATGATCGGCATCATCCTGCTGATCGGCATCGTCAAGAAGAACGGGATCATGATGGTGGACTTCGCTCTGCATGCCGAACGCGAACGCGGGCTGTCCTCGCGCGATGCGATCTTCGAGGCCTGCCTGATGCGCTTCCGGCCGATCATGATGACCACCCTGTGCGCGTTGCTCGGCGGCCTGCCGCTGATGCTCGGCCATGGCGCCGGCTCGGAACTGCGGCGGCCGCTGGGCTATGCGATGGTCGGCGGGCTGCTGCTGTCGCAACTGCTGACCCTGTTCAGTACGCCGATCGTGTACCTGTACCTGGACCGCCTGCACGGCTGGTACCTGCAGCGGCGCCAGGCACGTCGCGCACGCACTGCCGCGCCGGAGGCGCTGCAGCCATGAAGGTGCTGATCGTCGAGGACGAGCGCAAGACCGCCGACTACCTGCAGCAGGGGCTGAGCGAACAGGGCTGCACGGTCGACGTGGCCTACGACGGCATCGACGGCCAGCACCTGGCCCTGCACTACGACTTCGACGTGATCGTGCTCGACGCGATGCTGCCGGGCCTGGACGGCTTCGCCATCCTGCGCTCGCTGCGTTCGGTGAAGAGCACGCCGGTGATCATGCTCACCGCGCGCGACAGCGTGGAGGACCGGGTCAAGGGCCTGCGCGAGGGCGCCGACGACTACCTGATCAAGCCGTTCTCCTTCATCGAACTGCTGGCGCGGCTGCAGGTGCTGGCACGGCGCGGCCGCGCGCAGGAAAGCACGCTGCTGCGCGTGGGCGAGCTGCAAATCGACATGATCAGCCGCAAGGCCGTGCGCGGCCGGCAGCGGCTGGACCTGACCGCCAAGGAATTCGCGCTGCTGGCGGTGCTGGCCCGGCACCAGGGCGAGATCCTGTCCAAGACCGCGATCGCCGAGATGGTCTGGGACATGAACTTCGACAGCAACACCAACGTGGTGGAAGTGGCGATCAAGCGCCTGCGCGCCAAGATCGACGTGCCGTTCGACGCCCCGCTGCTGCACACCGTGCGCGGCATGGGCTACGTGCTGGAAGAACGCGAGGACGCGAGCGGGTGAGCGCGCCGGCGCGGCCCTCGATCGCGCTGCGCCTGGCCGGCCTGTTCGCGGCCACCGCGCTGCTCGGCTTCGCCCTGATCGGGCTGGTGCTGCACCAGGTGCTGGAGCACGAACTGCGCCGCCACCAGCGCGAGGAACTGCGCTCGCGCATGGACGCGGTGCAGTACATGCTGATCAACAGCCGCTCGCCGGAGCTGGCCGCGCATGCGCGCACGCGCCTGGCCAGCGTCTCCAGCGCGCCGGACCTGCGCTTCTGGCTGTGGAGCCAGGACCCGGCGTTCCGCTACGGGCGCGGCGCCGAGGCGATGGCGGCGGCCACGCGCGGCCGCAGCGGCCTGGTGCGCATCGGCGATCCGCAGGCGCTGGGCATCGCCGACGCACAGCCGCTATCGTGGCAGGCCATCGGCCAAACACTGCCGGCCACGCCGGTGCGCCCGCCGGTGCAACTGATCGCGGCGATGGACAGCGCACCGTTCGCGCTGACCCGGCGCCGCTTCGACATCGCCCTGGCGCTGGTCACGCTGGCCGGCACCGCGCTGGTCGGCGCGCTGGGCTACTGGACCGCCAAGCTCGGCCTGCGCCCGGTGCAGCGGCTGTCGGCCGATGCGCAGCGCATCGGCCCGCACGACCGGCGGCGCCTGGACCTGCCGCGGCTGCCGCGCGAACTGGAAGACCTGGGCGCCTCGTTGAACGCGGCCTTCGACCGGCTCGATGCGGCCTATGCGCAGCAGGAAAGCTTCAATGCCGACGTCGCCCACGAACTGCGCACGCCGCTGGCCAGCCTGATCGGCCAGACCCAGGTGGCGCTGACCCGCCACCGCGACGCGCAACAGTTGCGCCAGGTACTGCAGTCGAATCTGGAGGAACTGGAACGGCTGCGCGCGATCGTCGCCGACATGCTGTTCCTGGCCCGCGCCGAGCAGGGCCAGCGCGCGCGCCAGTGCGAGGACGCCTCGCTGGCCGAGGAAGTCGGCAAGACCGTGGAGTTCTTCGAGGTGCTGCTGGACGAGGCCGGCCTGCAGGTGGAGGTGCGCGGCGACGTGGTGGTGCCGGTCGAGAAGTCGCTACTGCGTCGCGCGCTGTCCAACCTGCTGCATAACGCCATCCAGCACTCGGCCGGTCACGCGCCGATCGTGGTGGAGATCGCGCAGCGCGGCGGCGAGGCGCTGATCGCCTTCTCCAATCCCAGCGTGGCGCTGGCGCCGGAACATCTGCAGCGCCTGTTCGATCGCTTCTACCGCGGCGACGCCGCCCGCGCCAACAGCCGCGAAAGCCATGGTCTGGGGCTGGCGATCGTCAAGGCGGTGGCGAGCATGCACGGCGGGCGTGTGTTCGCGCAGCACCGCGACGGCATCACCACGATCGGGTTTTCGGTGGCACTGGACGGCACCGCTACCGGCGTGCCGGCGCACGCCGCGCTGCGCTGGTAAACCGCAACGCCGCGCTCAGGCGGCCAGTGCGCGCGCCTGCAGCGCCGGCAGTTCGTGCGCAGTGACGAAACGGCCCTTGGCATCGCGCTGCAGCTGCGCCAACGCGCAGTCCGGATCGTGGGTGAAGAACAGGCGCACGTCGCGGGCCAGCGCGTCTTCCAGGAACGCGCGCTTCTCGTCGATCAGCAGTTCGGCGTTGCGGTCGTAACCCATGGTGATCGGCACGTGCACCCACGAGCGGCCCGGGATCAGGTCGGCGCAGAACGCCACCCCGCCGTGCGCCTGGCCATCGTCGCCGTGGCCGGGGCCCACGATCTCGGCCAGCATCAGCCCCGGCGTGTGGCCGTCGCTGAAGCGGAATCGCACCGTCTCGCCGAGCGCGCGCGAATATTCGCCGTCGACCAGCTCCAGCCGGCCGCTGGCCTCGAGCAGGCCGGGCAGCTCCGGGATGAAGCTGGCGCGGTCGCGCGGATGCGGGTGCAGCGCGCGTTGCCAGTGCGCCGCGCCGACCAGGAACTGCGCGTTGGGAAACAGCAGTTCCGGCGCGGCGCCCTCGCGGTAGGCGGCCAGCAGCCCGCCGGCATGATCGAAGTGCAGATGGCTCAGCACCACCACGTCGATGTCGGTATGGGCGAAGCCGGCGTCCTGCAGCGACTCCAGCAACACGTGCCGCGCCTCCTGCACGCCGTAGCGCTCGCGCAGCGCCGGCGGGAAGAACGCGCCGATGCCGGTCTCGAACAGCACGGTCTTGCCGGCCAGCGGGCTGGCCAGCAGCGCGCGGCAGGCCAGCGCGATGCGGTTGCCGTCGTCGGGCGCGGCCCACTGCTGCCACATCGCCTTGGGCGCGTTGCCGAACATCGCGCCGCCGTCGAGTTTCTGCGAGTTGCCTTGGATGGACCAGAGTTTCATGGGCGGGGATTCGGGATTGGGGATTGGGGATTCGCAAAACGCGCGTCAGGGCGCCGGCGCGGTCTGCAGCACTTCGGCGCTGCCGACTTCGTTGCGCGGGTCGCTGCCGCCGCTGAGCACGTTGCGGCGCTTGTCCCATTCCACGGTCTGCAGGTTGCCCCAGACGTGGCTGGAGCCGTGACCGTCCTCGGCCGTGTCGCCAGGCAGCTTGAGCGTGTGCCCCATGGCTTCCAGGCCCTTGGCCGTGGCCGCGTCGAAGGTGCCGGTCTCGGCCTCGATCACGTCCGGCAGCCACTGGTGGTGGTAGCGCGGCAGCGCGGCGACCTGCTGCGCGCTGAGGCCGTCGTCGTAGCCGAGGATGCCGAGCAGCACCATGGTGATGATGCGGCTGCCGCCCGGGGTGCCGAGCACGATGGCCTTGTCCGCGTTCTCCATGAAGGTCGGCGACATCGAGCTGAGCGGGCGCTTGCCCGGCTTGGGCGCGTTGGCCGCGTAGCCCATCACCCCGAAGGCGTTGGGCGTGCCCGGACGCAGCGCGAAATCGTCCATCTCGTTGTTGAGCAGCACGCCGGTGCCCTTGGGGATCAGCCCGGAGCCGTACAGCAGGTTGACCGTCTGGGTGGCGCCGACGCGGTTGCCTTCGCCGTCGATGATCGAGAAATGCGTGGTCTCGTCGTCTTCCAGCGGGGTCGGCTGGCCCGACAGCAGGTCGCTGGGCGTGGCCTTGTCCGGGTTGATCGTCGAGCGCAGGCCCACCGCATAGTCCTTGCTGAGCAGGATGCGCTGCGGCACGTGGGTGAAATCCGGATCGCCCAGGAAGAAGGTGCGGTCGCGGTAGGCGCGGCGCATCGCCTCCACGGTCAGGTGCACGCGGTGCACCGGGTCCATGGTCTTGAGGTCGTAGCCCTCCAGGATCTGCAGCATGCTCGCCAGGGCGATGCCGCCGGAGGACGGCGGCGGCGCGGTGGTGATGGTCCAGCCCTTGTAGTCGAAGCGGATCGGGGTGCGTTCCTTGACCGTGTAGCCGGCCAGTTCCTCCGCGGTCCAGCGCCCACCGGCCTGCTTCACGCCGGCCAGCAGCTTCTTGGCGGTGGCGCCGCGGTAGAAACCGTCGAAGCCCTTGTCGGCCAGCAGTTGCAGCGTGTTGGCCAGTTCCGGCTGCTTGAACACGTCGCCCACCGCGATCGGCCGGCCGTTGCGCAGGTAGACCTCGCGGGTGCCGGGATAGCGCTCCATCACCTTGCGCCGCGACTGGTAGCCCTCGGCCATGCGCGCGTAGACGGGGAAGCCGTCGCGGGCGATGCGGATCGCCGGTGCCAGCGACTGCCGCAGCGGCAGCCGGCCGTGCTTGGTCGCCAGCTCCACCAGCGCCGCCGGCAGCCCGGGGATGCCGGCCGACCACGGGCCGTTGATCGAGCGATCGCGGTCCAGCTCGCCCTTGGCGTCCAGGAACGCGGCCGGCGTCGCCGATTCCGGCGCGGTCTCGCGCGCATCCAGCATCACGTCCTTGCCGGTCCTGGCGTCGTGCAGCAGGAAGAAGCCGCCACCGCCGAGGCCGGAACTGATCGGTTCGACCACCGACAACGTCGAGGACACCGCCACCGCGGCGTCGAAGGCATTGCCGCCCTCGCGCAGGATCTGCAGGCCGGCCTCGGTGGCCAGGCGGTGGCCGCTGGCGATCGCGGCGCCGGGCGGGTGCGCGGCCGGGGCGATGGCGGTCGCCTCGGCGACCGGCGCCTCGGCCCACGCCGACGGCGTCAGGACCAGGGCGAGCAGCAGGACACGGCGGACGAGGCTTCTCATGCGGCGGGGGGCTCCTGTGGGTACAACTCGGGGTGGTCGCGCTGCAGGCGCTGCAGCTTGGCCAGCAACTGGGCGTGGGTCTCCGGGATGGCCGGGTCGGGGTCGATGCACTCCACCGGGCACACCACCACGCACTGCGGCTCGTCGAAATGGCCGACGCATTCGGTACAGCGGGCGGGGTCGATCACGTAGATCGTCTCGCCCATGGCGATGGCCTGATTCGGGCAGGCCGGCTCGCAGACGTCGCAGTTGACGCAGAGCTCGTTGATCTTGAGGGACATGTGGCGCACTTCGGCACTGACCGGGGCAGTTTACCGGATCGGGGCGGGACGGCCCTGCGAAGGCGGCACTGGGGCGCGGAACGCTGTAATGCAGCGCGCGGAGCGGCTTGGGCAACTGCCGCGAGTGGCGCGGCACGCAGCGGAACTTCGCGACGCGACCGCCCGTTGCGGGCGGCGCGACATGGCAGGACCGGCACGCATCGGCGCGCCGGCCCGCGCAGGGCTTACTTGGCTTCGACGAAGATGTAGTCGGCGCCGGTCGGCTTGACCACGGCTTCGACGCGGGCGTTGTCGGCCGGGGCGCCGATGTAGACCACGCGCACGCCCTTCATGCTGTTGGCCTCGACCTTGGCGAACGCGGCGGCGATCAGGTCGGCCATCTTGGCCGAGGCCGAGGAGCCGAACGCCAGCATGTTGCCCGGCTGGATGCCGCGGCCGATGGCGGTGGTGGCGCTTTCGACCTGGCGCTCGTACTTGGCCTGGAACTCCGGATCCGATTCCGGCGGCAGGTAATACAGGAACGGGCTGTTGGTGACGTTGCCCATGTTCTGGATCGCCACTTCCTGCAGGTACTTCTTCCAGCCGGCATCGTCGTCCTTGGCCGGGGCGGTCAGCGCGGGCTGCGCGTCGGCGGCCGGCTTGGCGGCCTCTTCCTTCTTGCAGGCGGTGAAGCCCAGGGCCAGCGAAGCGATCAGCAACGCGCGTGCGGTGGTGTTCATGGAACGGCTCCCTCTGTGTCGTCAGTGAATGGTGGACGGCTCAGCGCTGCGCGGCGGCCTGGCGGGCCTGGACCAGCGCCTGCACCACCGACGGCGGCACGAAGCCGGAGACGTCCCCGCCCAGGCGCGCGATCTCGCGCACCAACGAGGACGAAATGAAGCTGTGTTGCTCGGCCGGGGTGAGGAACAGCGTCTCCACCTCCGGGATCAGATGCCGGTTCATGCTCGCCATCTGGAACTCGTATTCGAAATCCGACACCGCGCGCAGGCCGCGCAGCAGCACGCCGCCGCCGACCGAGCGCACGAAATGCGCCAGCAGGGTGTCGAAGCCCAGCACTTCCACGTTGCGGTGCCCGGCCAGCGCCTCGCGGGCCAGCGACACGCGCAGGTCCAGCGGCAGGGTCGGCCCCTTGGACGGGCTCTGCGCCACGCCCACGATCACCTGCTCGAACAGCGGCGCCGCACGGTTGACCAGATCGATATGGCCGTTGGTGATCGGATCGAAGGTGCCGGGATAGACGGCGATGCGGCTATGGGCCACGGTCATGCGTCGGGTACCGCGTGAAGGTCGCCGGGAAGTGTAGCAGCGGTGCGCCGGTACAGGGCAGCGCGCACCTCGCGGCTGCCGCCCTCGCGGTACAGCACCCAGGGCGCGGGCGGCGCCGGTCCCTGCCCGGCCGGCGATTCCAGGTACAGCCAGGCGTCGGCCGCCAGCCGCGCCGGCAGGCGTTGCAGCACGGCGTCCCACAGCCCGGCGGCGAACGGCGGGTCGACGAAGGCGATGTCCGCCAGGGCCTCGGCCGGCGCCTCGGCCAGCCAGCGCAGCGCATCGTCCTGCACCACCTGCACCTGGTCCTGCGCCTGCAGCCGCGCGACCGTGGCGCGCAACTGCGCCGCCTGGCCCGGATCGCGCTCGACCAGTACCGCAGCGGCCGCGCCGCGCGACACCGCCTCCAGCCCCAGCGCACCGCTGCCGGCGAACAGGTCCAGCACGCGCGCCGCGGGCAGCACCGGCTGCAGCCAGTTGAACAGGGTCTCGCGGACCCGGTCGGAGGTCGGGCGCAGCCCGGTCAGGTCCGGCACCGGCAGCCGCGTGTTGCGCCAGCGCCCACCGATGATCCGTACCTGGCCGCCGCCGGGACGGCTCATCGGCGGCCTCGCAGGGGCCGGGACAGGCGGGACGGGGAACGCAGGAACGGCATGGGCGGTGGGCAATGGGTGGCGCGGAAACGGGGTCCGGATCATAGACCAGCGCGGTGTCGCGCGTATGCGCGGCGCGGCGCTTGAAGCCGGCCGCGGCCGCCACCATGTCGGCCGGCAGAGCCGTGCCCTCCTCCGCGCGGCCGCCCATCCTTCATGGAGCACCTACCGATGAGCGTGGAAACCCAAAAAGAAACCCTGGGCTTTCAGACCGAGGTCAAGCAGCTGCTGCAGCTGATGATCCATTCGCTGTATTCCAACAAGGAGATCTTCCTGCGCGAGCTGATCTCCAACGCCTCCGACGCCGCCGACAAGCTGCGCTTCGAGGCACTGGTCAAGCCGGAGCTGCTGGACGGCGACGCGCAACTGCGCATCCGCATCGGCTTCGACAAGGACGCCGGCACCGTCACCATCGACGACAACGGCATCGGCATGAGCCGCGAGGAGATCGTCGCGCACCTGGGCACCATCGCCAAGTCCGGCACCTCCGAGTTCCTCAAGCACCTGTCCGGCGACCAGAAGAAGGACTCGCACCTGATCGGCCAGTTCGGCGTCGGCTTCTACAGCGCGTTCATCGTCGCCGACCAGGTCGACGTGTACAGCCGCCGCGCCGGCCTGCCGGCCAGCGAAGGCGTGCACTGGTCCTCGCGCGGCGAAGGCGAGTTCGAGGTCGCCACGGTCGAGAAGGCCGAGCGCGGCACCCGCATCGTGCTGCACCTGAAGGACGACGAGAAGGACTTCGCCGACGGCTGGAAGCTGCGCGGCATCGTACGCAAGTATTCCGACCACATCGCGCTGCCCATCGAGTTTCACAAGGAACACTACGGCGAGGACAAGGACAAGCCGGAAACCCCGGAATGGGAGACGGTCAACCGCGCCAGCGCGCTGTGGACGCGTCCGCGCACCGAGATCAAGGACGAGGAATACCAGGAGCTGTACAAGCACATCGCCCACGACCACGAGAACCCGGTGGCGTGGAGCCACAACAAGGTCGAGGGCAAGCTGGAGTACACCTCGCTGCTGTACGTGCCCGGCCGAGCCCCGTTCGACCTGTACCAGCGCGACGCCTCGCGCGGGCTCAAGCTGTACGTGCAGCGCGTCTTCATCATGGACCAGGCCGAGCAGTTCCTGCCGCTGTACCTGCGCTTCATCAAGGGCATCGTCGATTCCAGCGACCTGCCGCTGAACGTCTCGCGCGAGATCCTGCAGTCCGGCCCGGTGATCGACTCGATGAAGTCGGCGCTGACCAAGCGCGCCCTGGACATGCTGGAGAAGCTGGCCAAGGACGACACCGAGCGCTACCAGGGCGTGTGGAAGAACTTCGGCCAGGTGCTGAAGGAAGGCCCGGCCGAGGACTTCGGCAACCGCGAGAAGATCGCCGGCCTGCTGCGTTTCGCCTCCACCCATGGCAGCGACGGCGCGCAAACCGTGTCGCTGGCCGACTACGTGGCGCGGATGCAGGACGACCAGGACAAGCTGTACTACCTGACCGGCGAGAGCTACGCGCAGATCAAGGACAGCCCGCACCTGGAAGTGTTCCGCAAGAAGGGCATCGAAGTGCTGCTGCTCACCGACCGCATCGACGAGTGGCTGATGAGCTACCTCACCGAGTTCGACGGCAAGTCCTTCGTCGACGTGGCACGCGGCGACCTGGACCTGGGCAAGCTCGACAGCGAAGAAGAGAAGCAGGCCAAGGAAGAGGCGGCCAAGGCCAAGCAGGGCCTGGTCGAGCGCATTCAGAACGTGCTCAAGGACGACGTTGCCGAAGTCCGCGTCTCGCACCGCCTGACCGACTCGCCCGCAATCCTGGCCATCGGCCAGGGCGACCTGGGCCTGCAGATGCGGCAGATCCTGGAAGCCAGCGGCCAGAAGCTGCCGGAGAGCAAGCCGGTGTTCGAGTTCAACCCGGCGCACCCGCTGATCGAGAAGCTGGACGCAGAAGCCGATGGCGAGCGCTTCGGCGACCTGGCGAAGGTGCTGTTCGACCAGGCGGCGTTGGCGGCTGGCGACAGCCTGAAGGACCCGGCGGCGTATGTGCGTCGGCTCAACAAGTTGTTGTTGGAGTTGTCGGTGTAAGCCTGAGACATATGGTCGCGAAAAGAACGAAGCCGGCATGCGCCGGCTTTGTTTTTTACACGACCCTCCGAGTACCCGAAGCCCAACAACCTTGCAGGATTCCGGTTCCGCGTTACGGTTGTTGGCTCAAGGCAGAGCATGGCGTGGGCACCAGTTCGAACCGGCCGGCGTGATCACAGCCGTGTCCTTCGCAGCCCGCAACGCGCGCACCAATGGGACAAGGCGCTCTGGCGTGCAGCTCGACACTGTGTGCCGCCATACCATCCAATGCCTAGCCCACTTGACACTGCCTACCACTTCTTCACGCTGACCAGCTGTTTATCTACCACAAAAAAGATACGCGATAGCGATCGAAATCAATAATGCCAGCATTAGCAGAAAAAAACAGAAACAGAAAATCCCCTGCCTTAAATTTACTTGAACTGCACATCAACTCTATTTATCGATTTCAACAAAATGCCGCAAATCAAGAGGAGAGAAAGGCCAACAACAGCGACAGCATTCATCAAAAAAAGATCAAACCAGCTCAAAAACACCACATGGCCATGCTGGTTATACTGGTAGATCTTGCCAATCGAATAATTTGCAACGCTGGGGCTACCCGAAATGACTACCCTGGCAATGTAGGGCTCGCCAATAAAAACCATGGCAGCGCCAGCAAGAAAACTCGGAATTACGAAAAATCTTGCAACCTTAGTCTTCATTGCTCACCAACTATCAATTGCGCACCAGCATGCGTTGAAGGCTCCACACTACCAAGCCAAACCAACATCCCTTGCAGGACCTACGGCTGACCTTGTTGAATTATCGAATGCGCTCAGGGCTGGCCGTCAAGGAAATTCCACGCGCCCGATGAGCGGTCTCCCGCTTAGCTGAAACGTTGGACGTCGTCAGTCTGATCAGTTGCGCAATCCCGAGGGATCAGTCATGACGCTACCTCGGATGTAGTGCAGGCATGCAAGATACCTGCCCGGCACGCTGGTAGAGCTGCCTGGTGACCTGCCGCTGCCAGGCTTTTCGCGAAGCGCCGCGCAGGCGAGAATCCGCGTCACTTCCTGGCCACCCTCCTCGATGAACAGCAACCCCACCCTCACGCTGTCCCTGGACCAGGCCACCGCCCTGGTCGAACGCATCCTGACCCACGCCGGCTTCAGCCCGGCGCACGTGCAGGCGCTCACCCACACCATCGTCGCCGGCGAACGCGACGGCTGCGCCTCGCACGGGTTGTACCGGACGCTCGGCTGCGTGGCGACGCTGCGCAACGGCAAGGTGGTGGGCGATGCCGAGCCTGCCGTGCACGATCATGCGCCCGGCATCGTCCGGGTCGATGCACGCGGCGGGTTCTCGCTGCTGGCGTTCGAGCGTGGGCTGCCGCTGTTGATCGAGAAGACCCGTGCCAATGGCCTGGCGGCGCTGGCGATCAACCATTGCGTGCATTTCTCTGCGCTGTGGCCGGAAGTCGAACGCATCACCGACGCTGGGTTGGTCGCGCTGATCTGCAACCCCAGTCATGCCTGGGTGACCCCGGCCGGCGGCCGCACGCCGCTGCTGGGCACCAACCCGCTGGCGTTCGGCTGGCCGCGCGCGGATGCGCCGCCGTTCGTGTTCGACTTCGCCACCAGCGCGGTGGCGCGCGGCGAGATCGAGCTGCGCCGCCGCGCCGGCCAGCCGATTCCAGAAGGCTGGGGTGTGGACGCGGCGGGCGCGCCGACCACCGATCCGGCCGCAGTCGCCGACGGCGGCGCGATGCTGACCTTCGGCGGCCACAAGGGCTCGGCGCTGTCGGCGATGATCGAACTGATCGCCGGGCCGTTGATCGGCGACCTCACCAGCGCCGAATCGCTGGCGCACGACGCCGGTGCAGGCGCGGCGCCCTACCACGGCGAACTGATTCTGGCGCTGGATCCGGCGCGCTTTCTCGGCGCCGATCGCGCCGCACACCTGGCCCGTGCGGAAGCCTTTTTTGCGGCCTACGAGGCCACCGGGGCACGCTTGCCGTCGCAACGCCGTTACCAGGCGCGGGAACGCAGCCGCAGCGAAGGCGTGCGGATTCCGCAGGCCCTGCATCAGGATCTGCTGGCCTTGCTCGACTGAAGAAGACTATTGGTAACGCGCTTCAACGTGACTCAGCGGGACATGCCGTTGTCGCATAGAGACGGCGTCAGCCGCGACCGGCATTACTGGTGAGGCGTCGCGGCTAAAGTCGCTTCTACAATTGAGCTTCAGCGCATCGTGTGCTCGTGTCATGCGCGCGCCAGATGCGGGTGAGCAAGCGCCCCGCCCGCACGATCCGCGGGCAGGAACGGCATTACCGCCGACGTGGAATCCCGCTAGCAGGTGGAATCGCGCCTGGCCGTGCGGACCGCGGCGGGTTCTACCCGCCACGGCACTGTCACCTACTCGCCTGCGCAATCAGGCTCCGCCTCAGAACTTCACCGTCGCCCGCGCCCAGTAGTAGCGGCCGAGCAGATCGTAGGTGGCCACGTCGGTGTTGGCGTTGGTGACGTTGTTGGCGTAGTACAGCGGCGGCTGCCGGTCGGCCAGGTTGTCCACGCCCACTTCGAAACGGGTGTTCCACGGCTTGACCTGATAGCCCACCTGCACGCTGTGGTAGACGTAGGCGCCGATGTCGCGGACCACGGCGGGCTGGTCGGCATCGGCCGACAGGCTCTGGCGGGTATCGGCGCTGCCGATCTCGGTGCGGCCGATGTAGCGGATGCGCCACGACGCGCTCCAGTCGCCCAGGTTCCAGTTCAAGGTGCCCAGCGCGCGCCAGCGCGGGAAGTTGCCGTAGGCGTAGGTGTACTTGCCGGCGTTGTGGATGGTGACGGTGCTGGCGTCGGTGGTGTCGGGGTTGATGTCGTAGCGGATCACGTAGGTGCCGTTGAGGCCGGCGCTGAAGTTGCCCCAGGCGGTGTCCGGCAGGCGATAGGTGAGGCTGAAGTCCGCGCCGCTGGCCCACAGCTTGCCGAGGTTCACGGTGGGCTCGGCGATGTAGTTGATGGTGCCGTTGTCGTTGCGGTGGATCAGCGCGCAGAACGCGCTGGCATCGTTGGCGTAGCACTGGTTGAGCACGGTCTGCGCCGAGACCTGGGTGATGGTGTCCTTGAGGTTGATCTTCCACAGGTCCGCGCTCATCGACAGGCCCTCGACCCAACCCGGGTCGTAGACCACGCCGAAGTCGTAGGACATGCCGGTCTCCGGCTTGAGCTGGTAGCCGGCCACTGCCGCGCCGGAGGCCTTGGCGCCGACCTGGTTGTCGGCCTGCTGGTAGCTGCCATCGGTGGGCACGTTGGCGCAGGCCGCGGCATGTCCGCCGGTGTAGCCATTGCACGGGTCGGTGACCGACGGCGAGTCGCCGGCCACGCCGGCATACAGTTCGCCGATGTTCGGCGCGCGGAACACCTGCGAAGCGGTGCCGCGCAGCAGCAGGTTCTCGATCGGGCGATACTCCAGCGAGACCTTGCTGTTGGTCTTGCTGCCGACGGTGTCGTAGTCGGAGAAGCGGCTGCCCACGGTCAGGTTGAGCGAGTGCACGCCGGGCAGCCCGGCCAGCAGCGGAAACAGCGCTTCGACATAGGCTTCCTTGACGCTGAAGCTGCCGCCGAGCACCGAGGCGCAGTACTCGAGCACGCCGCACATGCCGTTCTCGTCGCCGGTCCACAGCGGATCGGCGGCGGTGCTGGTGCTTTCCTTGCGATAGGAGACACCCACGGCCAGGCTCGCGGTGCCGGCCGGCAGCGCGAACAGTTCGCCGTTGGCGTTGGCCTCGAACTGCTTGACCGTATAGACGTTGGTGACGATCGGATTGACCACCAGCGCTTCCAGCGCCGCCTTGTTGCTGGCGGCGTTGAGGTTGAACACGTCGATCGGGGTGCAGCCGGCGATCGGCGTGCCGGCGCTGCCGCACTTGACCGTGCCGTCGGCGGCGAGGAACGACGGCCCGACCGCGGCGTTGAAGCCGGCGTAGTCGAGGAAGCCGTAGTTGATCGACTTCTGCTTGACCTTGCCGTAGTTGAGGCTGGCATCCCACTGCCAGGAACTGTCGCCGAAGCTGCCGCGCAGGCCAGGATTGATCTGGAAATTGTAGGTGTTGTACTCGTAGCGGCGGTTGCCCAGCACCGTGGCGCGGGTGTTGAAGTTGTTGTACGAGGTGCCGGTGCTGCGGTCGGTGCCGAAGTTGACCCCGAACGGGTTGTAGTAGCTGGCGGAGGAGACCAGGAAGTTGTCGCCGTTGGCGAAGATCGGGATCGGCGCGATGATCGAGGACGAGGTGGTCTTGCTGAAATAGGTGTTGACGTAGCCTTCAAGGTGATCGTTGAAACGATAGCTGCCGAGCACGAAGGCGTTGGTGCGCTCCTGCGGGGTCTGCAGCAGGTTGTACGGCTGGTAGTTGTAGGAATCGGTGGAGGCGACGTAGCAGTGGTACTGGCTGGCGTTGGTCGGGCTGCTGCTGCCGCCGTTGAAGGTGACCCGCGAACAGCCGTTGCTCGCCGCCAGTGCCTTGGCCGCGGCCGAGCCGTCGTTGAAGCTGATGCTGCCGGTGGGCGTGGCCGAGGAGCCCTGCTTCACCCCGACCCCGTCGATCAGCGACAGCGCGTCCTTGGAATACGCGCGCGCGCCGGCCGAGACCGGGTCGATGTCATGATAGGACAGGCCGGCGACGATGCTGCCGCGCTCGCCGGTCTTGCCGGCGGTCAGCGAGAAATTGCGGCGGTTGCCGTCGCTGCGCGAACTGGTGCCGAAGTCGGCGCTGGCCTCGATACCGTCGAAGCCCTTGCGCAGGATGAAGTTGACCACGCCGCCGATCGCGTCCGAGCCGTACACCGCCGAGGCGCCGTCGCTGAGCACTTCCACCCGCTCGATCATGGTCGCCGGGATGGCATTGACGTCGTTGCTGGCCAGGCGCGTGCCGTTGACCAGGACCAGGGTGCGCTTGTCGCCGAGGCCGCGCAGCGAGATCACCGAGGCGCCGGTGCCGCCGCCGTTGTTGGTGTTGGGATTGGTGGCGTTGCCGGCGATCGACGGCAGTTCCTGCACCAGATCGCCGAGCGTCGCCTTGCCGGTGGCTTCGATCTGCGCACGGCTGATGGTCACCACCGGGTTGGCGGTTTCGGTGTCGACGCGGCGCAGGCGCGAGCCGGTGACCACGATGCTGTCCAGGGTCTGGGTGGCGCTGTCTGCGCTCGCCTCCTGCGCCTGCACCGCCCCTGCGCTCCCCAGCGACAGGGCAGTGGCGACTGCCAGCGCCAGCGGCGTCGCGGCATGGCGGAAGGAAGGGCGTGGCTGCGGAAACGACATGGGCGAACTCCTGGACGATGGCGAGACGGGAACGGTGCAGAAACGCAGGCCGAACGACGCCATGCCGGCGCCATGCCGACGGACGGACCTGCTGGACGGTGGCGCCTGCGCGGCGCCTGCGGTGGCGTGCCTGCACCGGACCACGACGGCCTGGCGCACAACGGGGAGGCCGATCTCCTGCGCGCACGTCCGGTGCGCGGCTCCCCCGCTCCTGCGATGACGTCCGACGACGACGGCGACGCTCCGGTGGCGCGCGCCGGCGCCATGGCCGGTACAACGATGCGATCAGATTTTCATCACGCGGTCACACTGTGCCGTGGATGCATGGCCGCGTCTTGTCGCGATTCGCGGTTTCGCATGCGGAATCACGCATGGTCATGTGTGGCTCCACGCCTGCACGTGGCAACGTGCCGCGGCATGGCGCGGTGTCGCGCGAACACGACCACGACAGGCACACACTGCAATCGACCGTGCGCGGCGATGGCAACGATTCGCGCCATGCCGCGTCACGCCGGGATCAGCCAGCCACCGAACAGCGGGCCGGCGGTGTCGCCGTGCTGCGGCTCGATGCGCACGATCAACGGCTGCGCATCGCGGGTGAGCGCCGGCGGCAACGGGTAATCGCGGTCGACGAAATCGATCACCTGGCCGCGCTCCACCGCCACTTCCACGGCCAGCTTGCCATTGATCAGGATGTTGAAACGGCCCTTGTCGCTGCCCCAGAAGCGCAGGCGCAGCGCCAGCGGCTGCGCGCTGCCGCGCATGCGGAACTCGACGAAGCCCTTGCCGCGCACGTCGCGGCACTGCTGCCGACGGTAGGCGCCACCGAAGGAGGTATCGCTGCGCAACTGGTGGGCCTGCTCGGAAGCCTCGTCGCCGAACTGGATCATGTCCACCGCGATCGCACGCAGCTTGTCCTGCTCGGCCTGGCGCCGCGCCCGCCGCTGCGCTTCCTGCGCCCACTGCGCAGGATCCATACGCTTGAAATACAGCGCGCTGCGGCGCTCGTACTGTGCGTAGAACGGGACGAAGGTCAGGCCCGTCGGTTGCGTGCTGCTGGCCAGGAAATGGCCGGGCTGCGGCAGCTCGGCGAAGCCGCGCAGCGGATCGGCCGCGGCCACCAGCGCCGGATCCGGCGCGTCGTACGGCGTACTCACCGGCCCCAGGTCGGCGGCCAGCGCCAGCGGACCGCGCATCACCACCACCGTGTCCGCATCGCCGGCGGCGTGTTCCAGCCGCAGCGGCGTGGCCAGGTCCAGGTCGATCACGTCGCCGGCACGCCAGTCGCGCTCCAGCGCCAGATAGCCATCGGCCAATGCCGCACGCGCGGGCTTGCCGTTCACGCGCAGGGTGTAGCGGCCCTCGCACCAGGCCGGCACCCGCAACAGCAGCCGGCGCGGCGCGCGTGCGCCGGCACGCAGTACCTGCAGGCGCACCTTGCCGTTGTCGGGCACGCCGCTATCCAGTTCCAGCGACAGGTCGCGCTCGCTCCAGTCCAGCCGCGAGGGGATATAGAGATTCACGTACAGCGAGGTGGCGTCCTGCCAGTAGATCGCATCGCCGAACTGCGCATGCGCTTCCATGCCGCTGCCGACGCAGCACCAGAACGAATCGAACTTGTCGGAGAAGCCGCGCTCGCCGCCGCTGATCATCGGCGTCATGTAGGTGAACATGCCGGTGGCCGGATGCTGCGCGGCCATGGTGTGGTTGTGCAGCGTGCGCTCGTAGTAGTCGAAGTAGCGCGCCTGCGGCGTCCACTGGTACAGGTGCCGGGTCAGCTTGAGCATGTTGTAGCTGTTGCAATGCTCGCAGGTCTGCTCGGTCAGGAAGGCGGCGATGGTGTCCGGCTCCTGGAAATACTCGCGGTCGGCATTGCCGCCGATCACGTAGCTGTAGTGCGCGGTCACCGTCTCCCAGAAGAAGCGCGCCGCCGCGGCCGCATCGGCATCGCCGGCGACCTCGAACTGGCGCGCCTCGCCGATGAACTTGGGCACCTGGGTGTTGGCGTGGATGTGCGGCAGTTCATCGCGCCCGGCCGCGGCAGGGTCGATCACCTTTTCGTGGCGCAGGCGCTTGCCGATGGCGATCCAGCGCGCATCGCCGGTGCGCGCGCCCAGTTCGATGTAGGACTCGTTGAGGCCGCCGAACTCGGTATCCAGCAGGGTCTGCATCTGCGCATGGTCGAGCGCGTCGAACACACCGGCGAGATAGCCGGCCAGCGGCAACAGCACCTGCAGCGCTTGTGCGTTGCCGGCCAGTTCTTGCGCGTCGAGCAAGCCGGCGAACAGTTTGTGCACCGTGTACAGCGGCGACCAGCTACCGTTGAGATTGAACTTGCTGCCCTTGATGACGCCGCGGCGCACTTCCTCGAACACTACTTTGCCGCTGTCGATGGCGCCGTTGTCGTTCTTGCGGGTGAGCCCGCCGACGTAGCCGTCCGCGTCCTTTGCCTGCGCGCGCGCCAGTTCGGCGACGATGTAGTCGATGCGCTCGCGCAGTGCGGGATCGCGGGTCTGCGCGTGCATCTTCGCCAGTGCGCTGAGGTAGTGGCCCAGCGTGTGGCCGGCGATGGTGTCGCCCTCCCAGCCGCCGTACACCGCGCCCTTCGGCGGCAGGCCGGCGTACTGCAGGAAGTTGTGCAGCAGGCGGTCCGGCTCCAGTTCCAGCAGGTAGCGGCGGTTGGTCTGCAACGAGTCCAGGAACAGCGAGGGTTTCAGCGTGACCTGCTGCAAGGGCAGCGCCTGCACCCGGCCCGGGGTGGACGCGGCGGCGTCCAGCGGGAAGCGCAGCAGCCCGGCGGCCACCGCCAGTGCGCTCCATTGCAGGAAGCGGCGCCGCGAGGGATCCAGCGCGGCGCCGGCCGCGTCGGCAGCTGCGTGCGCGCAGGCGGCGCCATGCCGATGCATGCCCTGCCCGCTCATCGCCGGCCTCCCGCGTGCGAGGCGGCATGCGGGAAAGAAACGCATCGAGGCATGGACTGCTCCTGTATGAGATGTCGGGACGCCGACGCCGCAGGGCAACGACCAGCGGATCCATGGCCACTGTGTCATCCGGGTGACAGCGCGTCTTGTCCCCACTGATGCGTGCAGATGCGGATTTCTGCCGAATCACCGTGCCGACCCGGCGCTGGCGACCAGGCCCCTGCGGACAGCGTGGGCGAACGCGGCCGACACGCCAATGCGCTGCGGCTCATGCGCCACCTGCACGACGCGTCGCGTCATGCCGGGATCGCGACACCGCGGCGGTGTCGCAGCGAATGCACCGTGCATCCGCCACGATACCGCCTGGCCGTCATTGCCGGTCGATCATTGCGGCTTCGCCGTGACCTCCGGCACCGCGTCGGTCAGGTCGGCGCCATAATCGGGGTTGGTCACCGTGTCCGCATCGACATAGCCGTAGAACACGCCCTTGCTGGCCGACGCGCCGCGTTGCTCGACGTCGCCACGCAACTGCGCGGTGCCGGACAGCGTGAATCCACCGAACGCGCCTGCCGGCTTGAACACCGTATACAGATTAGCGCGATCCTTGATCGTCACCCCGGCCTGCAGCAGGCTCAACCCGCCGACCACGGCGCCGTCCTGCACCTGCCCGCCCAGGATCGTTGCGTGGTCCTCGATCCGTGCATCGCCCAGCACCTTGCCCCCGAGCACTCGCGCATATGGGCCGACATAGGCGGTGGACGCGACATACGCGTTCTGCGCGACCCAGCCGCCGCCGTTGGGGTGACGGCCGCCCACGCGCGTCGGCGTCGGCGCACCGGGCTGCTGGCCCGACGGATACGCGTTCTCCAGCGCGACGCTCCACGGGTAGCGGTAGACCGAATAGTAGGACTGATCCCACTTGATCTTCTGCATCTTGCTCGGCGTCCCCATCACCACCAGATACAGGTCGCTGTCATCGCTGCGCACCTGGAACGACAGCGCGGCATCGGCGCCTCGCTGCAGCGCGCTGTAGCGCGGCTTGCCGTTGGCATCGATCGCGACCAGGCCCCAGCGCCAATCCGAGTCCGGCGTGCCGATGCGATCGGGATCGTTCGCCAGCCCGGGCAAGGTGTCGACCGCCGATGCCTGCTGCACGTCGCCGTGGAAGCGCACCACGACCGCCCCGGCGCCCTGGGCGGGAACCAGCCGGACCAGGTTGTAGCCCCAACGCTGCGGTGCCCAGTCGAACGGCACTTGGTAGACGCCTGTCTGGCCCTGCACCGGATCCAGCTGGGTCAGGCGCAGCGCGCGATCGCGGTTGGTCTCATCGGCCAGGTTTTCCGGATCGAACGCGGTATTGCTGCCGTATTGCTGGCGCATCACGGCGCCATGGTCGCGGCCGTCCGGGTCGGTGTAGTCCCACTGCACGTTGTGCATGGCCCAGTCGCCGAACACGTCGTTGAGCTGCGACTGGCTCCAGCCCATGTTGTCGCGGATGATCGAGAACGGATCGGCATCGGCCTGGCGGGAATCGCCGGGCTTGGGCGCCTTGGCCCACAGATCGTTGATGATCGCGTAACCGAAGCGATCCTTGAGGTACTCCATGAACTGCCAGTTGCAGTAGCGATCGCGGGTCGAGCCAAGATAGAGATGCGGGTAGTTCACCAACATCTCCGAGCACTGCACGTCGTCGTGGAAATACTGATGCGCCATCCAGTTGGCATGCGATTCCCAGATCCAGCCGACGTACGGCGAGTCGCGCAAGCCGCCGGTGCTGCCCTGCAAGCCATGGGTCAATTCATGCGCCAAGCCCCAGTGATACCCCAACTGGTCCGGATTGATCCACATGCCCATGCCGCCGCTGGCGGAAGTACCGCCGTTCAGGCCGAAGCTGTGGTCCAGGTGGACGCTGACCTTGTACTTCGTTGCCGTGTTGCAGTAAGGCTCGGGAAACTCGACGCGCCCCATGTAGTCGTCCCAGATCAGCTCCAGCTCCTTGGCTGCGGAGGTCACATCGTCCTGCGACACGGCTTGTCCGTCCTTCCAGCGGAACGCGAAGTGCTGGGTTTCGTAGCGGACGGCCGGCATGTCGGTATCGCCGGGATTGGCGATCCATTGACCGGCAGTGCAGACCGCCGCGGCCGCCGCCTGCGCATGCTGCGCAGCCAAGGCCAGAACGGCCGACAGGCACATCGTGGAGACCAGACGCACGAATCGAGAAGCAGCAAGTTTCACGGCTCTACACTCCTCTTGTCCGACGACATTGGATGAATAGGACGATCGACGCGCGTTCCGCCGCACCAGCCTGCAGTGATTGAGGCATCCGCCGCCACCCCGACGGCATGCGGATCCAGGTTCGCCTCCGGCGAAACGCCAGGAACACGCCGCACGGCAGCCACTCGCGTATCGGCAATGCGTCGCCAGACTAATCCACCAAAACGCCATGCACCCGACGGTTATCCTCATGGAATCGGGATAATTCCGCACAGAGTCCGAAAATCAAACCGACGTCACAGCAGGAACATGATGCGGCCGGCACCTGCCGCCGACATCAGCGGCGGGTGCTGCAACCGAAGCGCCTGCGAAGGTCGGCGAGGTCGGCTCGATCGGCATGCACGCCTCACTTCAAGGCATGTCGCAGCGCTGCACATCCGCCGCGGTCGCCTGCGGCAAGCGCTGCGCCTGCGGCGCCAACATCTCCCACTCCTGCACCGCCAGTGCGGCGTAGCGCTCGCCGCCGCCGGATGCGTCCAGCTCCGCGCGCACGCAGCGCGTGGTCACTGGCGCGAAGCGCAACGTCTGCCAGCGGCCGGCGACGGGTGCGCGCGCACTCTCTGCCAGCGGCCACCAACGGCCGTCGCGACGGTACTCCAACCGCCAGCGCGCCGGCGGCGCCACGCCGCTGTCCGCGCCCGGCGGATGATCGGCCCAGAACAGGATGCGGCTGCCCTGCAGCGTCACCGGTTGCGCCCAGCTGTACTGCAGCCATTGCTGCGGTGGGTTGTGCGGTGTCCAACTGCCCCATAGCTGCGGCGGCAACGGATTGCGCTTGACCCGGCCGTCGTTGAGCGCGGCGATCCAGTACTGGTGCGGAATGTCCGGACCGTTGGACTCGCTGGCATGGGCATAGCGGGCGAGGTTGCGCTGCGGCGGCAACGGCGGCTGCGGCCGCTGCGCGGGCACCACCGGCAGAATCCGCGCCGGCTGCCGGGTGTCGTCCCACTGCAATCGGTCGATCGCCACGCTGCGGCGGAAATGCCCGCCGCCCTTGGCGTCGGCGGTGTGGTAGACCAGGTACCACTGGCCCTTGAATTGCACGATGCCCGGATGCGAGGTGGTCGAGGACACCGGCGGCAGAATCACGCCGCGGTAGGTCCATGGCCCCAACGGCGAGGGCGCGCTGCCGTAGGCGATGCACGCGTGGTACAGCGTCGGCGTGCACTCCGACTCCGGCCCGGCATGGTTGTCGGCGTAGGCCATGTAGTAGGTGCCATTGCGCTTGAACAGCCACGGCGCTTCGAAGTAGCCGTCCAGCGTGGTCACCGCCACCGCCTGCCCCTTCGGCGTGACCATGTCGCGTTCCAGTTCGATGCCGAACAGCTTGCCGAAGGTGCCCCAGTACAGATACACGCGGCCGTCGTCGTCGACCAGGACGGTCGGGTCGATGTTCTGGATCGCGTTGGGCACCGGCAGCGACTGCGACAGGATCGGTCCCTGCGGATGCGCGTCGCGCCACGGCCCCAGCGGGCTGTCGGCCACCGCCACGCCGATCGCGAACGGATCGGCATTACGCGAGTGTGCTTCCTGCACCGGCGCATACAGGTAGTAGCGTTTATCCGGGCCCTGCACGATCTGCGCAGCGTAGGCGTGGCCGGGCGCCGCCCAGGCGAATACCTGCTGCGGGCGCAGCAACCTCGGGTAATGGGTCCAGTCGCCGCGGCCGACATCGTCGGTGACCAGCAGTTGCCAGCGGTCGATCACGAAGTCGTTGACCTCGGGTGCCGCCTCGTCGCGGCCGGCGATGATGTAGAGCTTGCCGTCGGCGACCAGCGGCGCGGGGTCGGCCGAATAGGCGCGGCCGTCGGCCAGGATCGGATTGCCCGGCGCATGTACCTGCCGCGACCAGGGCACCGCCGGTGTCGCGGCGATGGCCGCGGCAACGCCGATGCAAGCAGCGCAGGCCACCAGCAGGCAGGCGACGGCACGGCGCACGGGATGGCGGTTCATGGCGTCGTCTCCGCCTCGATCACCAGCTCCAGCCGTACCGGCAGCGTCCCGGTGCCATCGCGGCCCTGCGCCTGCCCGACCACGCTCGTGCGACCAGGCTTCGCATAGGAAGCCGGCGCCAGCAGCGGCCACTGCACCGGCACGCGCTCGCGCGAGCCGTCGTTGTACTGCACGGAGACCAGTTCCGGCAGCACCGGCGCCTGCCCCGCAGGAACGTGCAGCGGCGGCGGCGCCTGCACGGTGGTGAGCTGGCCCGGCGCGGTCGCGCGGACCCAGATGCTGGCCGTCACCGGCACGCCGCCGTCGGCCAGGCCCTGCACCTGCACGCGGCCCTCGCCGGCCAGCGCCGCCGCATCGACTTG
The DNA here is from genome assembly GCF_009192905.1 of Xanthomonas sp. LMG 12459. Classification (NCBI taxonomy): domain Bacteria; kingdom Pseudomonadati; phylum Pseudomonadota; class Gammaproteobacteria; order Lysobacterales; family Lysobacteraceae; genus Xanthomonas; species Xanthomonas sp. LMG 12459. Next base: position 27,964 of record NZ_NSGT01000049.1, on the reverse strand, counting down.
CGACCAGCGCACGCCCAGCCAGGCCCAGCTGCCGTCGGCGAAGTAGCCGGCGATGCGCGCCGGCAGCGTCGGCGCCTGCCCGGGCGCGATGCGCACGTCCACCGCTTCGGTCACCACCGCGCGCTCGGCGAACACCTGCCATTCGTCCAGCCCGACCGCGTAGTGGCCCTCGCCCTGCACTGCGGTCTGCAGCACCGCGCGCAAGGCGGTGGTGACCACCGGCGCGAACGTCACCCGGCTCGGCGCGCCATCGCCGTGCACCGGATAACCGCCGCGCACGGCGATGTCGCGCCACTGCGTGCCGTCGCGGTATTGCAACGTCCACGCGCGCGGCAACGCCACCCCGCCCTGCGGCTGGTCGTCCCAGAAATACAGCGCCGCCGCGTTCAGTCGTTGCGGTTGCGGCCACTCGTACTGCACCCACACCGAAGCCGGCTGCGCGCGCCCCCAACTGCCCCAGCGGCGGTCGGCGGCCGGCACCTGGTCCGGCGCCGGCAGCAGCCCATCGTTGAGCGCCTGCAGGCGGTGATGACCGGCGGTGAACTGCGCACTAGGCGTGGCCTCGCCCTGTACCTGCAGGGTCTGGCCGGCCGGAGCCGCCGCCGCGATCACCTTGACCTCGGCGTGCCCCTGCAACGCGCCATCGTCGGCCTGCAACTGCAAGGTGTAGGCGCCGGGCGCAGTGAAACGCACCTGCGTGGTGGCCGCCTGCGGCTGCTCGAACAGCGCCGCGCCGCCGGGCGGTGCCTGCAGCGTGCGCCAGTGCAGCGCCAGCGTGCCGTTCGGCAACGCATCGTCGCCGACCCGGCCGACCAGGCGCATCACGCCACCCGCCGCGCTGCCGTCTTCCTGCCAGGCCTCGACCTCCGGTGCCTGGTTGCCGTGCACCGCCGGCGCCGCGGCGCCGCTGGCATAGGCCTGGAGTTCCTTGATCCCGGTGCGCAGTGCGCCGGCATGCGTGACCTGCACGCGCCAGCGCTGCGCGCGCAGCGGCGGGAAACGGATGCGGTTGCGGTTGCCCTGCGCGATCGGTGCATCGCGCACCTGGCCCGGCACGGTCTTCCACACGCCGGCGTCGAAGTACTGCAGCACGTACAGCCACGGCGGCGCGTAGCCGGCGCGCGTGCCCGACGGAAAACCATGCTGTTCGCCGGGCGGCGAGGAGCTGCGATAGAAGTACACGCGCACGTCGTCCAGGGTCTGCGGGCGCTGCAGATCCAGCTCCAGCCAGTCGCTGGCGGCAGGCGAACCGGCGGTGCCCCAGAACGGTTCGTTGGCGGTGCTGCCGTCGACCGCGGCCGTGGCCGGGAATCCGTCGGACGCGTAGCTGGCGCTGACTGCCGCGCCCTGCGCCAGGTTGCGCGCGCCGGGCGGCAACGCGATGTCGAGCCCCGCGTCGGCGAGGACCGCACCGATTCGCGCCGTGCCGGGAAACCGCACCTGCTGCGGCGCCTGCAATGCCAGCCGATGCGCGGCCAGCACCTGCATCTGCGCGGCACCGGCATTGATCGCATCCGGCAAGGCCTGCACGTGGCCGCTGGCCGGGTCGTACAGCACGTGCGCCAGGCGATCGACGGTGAAGGCCAAATGCCCGTCCAGGTACAGCGAATAGCCCTTTGGCGCGGCCCCGCCGTAGCGGCGCCCGTCGCGGTCCCAGACGATGCTCAGGTCGCGGTCGCGGTAGCGCAGACGGTCGGCGGCGAAATGGTCCCAACCGATGTCGATGGGATACAGCTCTATCAGGGCATCGCTGCGCGGGCGCAGGCCCATCGCATCCTCGATCACGGTGAAGTTGGTGGCGCCGAGCTGGGTGTGGTGGATCCACGAGCGATAGCCGATGCGGCCGCCATCGGCGGCGCTGCCCTGCGCCCAGAACTCGTTCTGGTCCGGATAGCGGTTGTCGCCGTCGATGTAGTGCGCCCACGCGTTCCAGTACAGCAGCTTGCGGTAGCTGGAGGCGTCCAGGTACGGGCTCGGGTAGTCGCGCAATACGCTGCCGAGCAGGCGGAACGCCACGGTGGAATTGATCACCGAGAAGTTGTTGCTGCCGCCAGCGCCGCGCGCCTGCGCATCGGCCTGGTTGGCGGTGTAGAACGGAAACAGCGGGAACTGCCGCGCATCGGCGAACAGGCGCAGGGCGCGCACGTATTTGGGGTCGTCGTCGGCATCGCCGTGCCTGGGCATCAGGCCGACGCTGAAGGGGTAGTAGTTGTTGGTTTCCTTCCAGTCCACCGGCAGGCGCGGCCCATCGGCCTGGCGCTGCTTGAGCAGGTCGCCGTGCAGGCCCATGCCGTCACCCTGTGCACTGTGGTCCTGCCACAGCACGTCCAGCACGGCGCGGCGGATCTTCGCCGCCAGCGCCTGCATGCGCGTGGCGGTGGTGGCATCGCCGGCCAACTGCGCGGCTTGCGCGGCGGCCAGCGCATTGGCGTACACGTACGCGCTCTCGCTGCGGTCCATGCGCGCTGCGCCATGGTGTTTGGCCCAGTCGAAGGACACCGCGTCGGCGTCGTTGCCGGTCATCGCCGCCCAGTCGTATTCGATCAAGCCGTTGCCGTTGCGGTCATAGGCGCGCAGCAGCGCGTCCACGTCGTCGCTGGCGTAGCGCGCCAGTTGCCCGGCGATCGCCAGCGGCCCGCCGTGCACCTGGTAGGCGCGCCAGGCGGCGGCACTGAGGTACTGGGCGTAGGAGTTGGACCAGTTCTCCGGCGCGCCGGGATTGTCCACGTATTTGCCGCCGCCGGCGGTCTCGCCGGCGCCGAGCCAGGAGCCGTAGGCGTAGAACGGATCGCGCAGGTACTTGAGGTCGTCGATGAACATGCCGGTGGTGAGCACGATGGCGTTGTCGTAGCCGAGCACGCCTTCGATCGCCACCGGGAACTGGTAGTCGTTGCCGGGCACCGCCGCGTCGAGGAAATTGAAGCGCAGCAGCCACCAGCGGTAGAACAGGGTCTTGTCGAGATTGTCCTCGGGCGTGTCCAGGTACGGCAGGTTGTCGGCCCACCAGCGGTTGTAGGCGACGACGTGGTCGCGGTAGGCCTGCTGCGGCGACTGCGCGGCGATGCGCCGGTATTCCTGCAGCGAGGCAGGCAGCTCGCGCGCGATCAGCCCCAGTTGCACCTTCAGTGTCGGCGCGGTGCCGTGCGCCGGCACCGCCAGCGGCCGCGCGATGCTTGCGCCATCGACCGCGAAGCCGTCGCCGGACAAGCGCGGAAACAGCGTGGTGATGGCGTTATGGGTGACGAAGGCGCCGGTCAACTCGGCACTGTCGGGATGCGTGGCCATCGGCGAGACCGCACGCAGGGTCAGGGTGTGCGCCACGCCGTCGACACTGGACACGGTGACTTCGGCCACCGCCACGTTCTGCTCGCTGATGAACTTGACCAGTTGCAGGCGCACGCCGCCACCGGCATACGCGCTGCTGAAATAGCTCGGCGTCTGTCGCCGCTGCGCGCTGTCCTCGACCAGCGCGATCGGCACGCCGTCGCGCTCCAGTTGCAGGCGGAACAGCGCGTCGTGGCCGGTCTTGTGCACGTAGGCCACGTCGCCCACGAAGCCAGGCTCCTCCGGCTTGTGCGTGTACAGGTAGGCGGCGCGGCCGCGGGTGAACAGCCAGTTGTTGCTGTCGCCGAAACCGCCGCCGGTGCCCTGCCGCGCCAGCAGGCGGTCGATCCAGAAATCACGGCCGGGCGCGATGCCGGCACCCGCCGCCAGGTCGGCGGCGAACACGCGCTGCAACTGGCCCTGCCCCTGCCCCGGCGCGAACGAAACGCCGCTATCCGGCAAGGGATGCGCATCGCCCTTGAAGTGCGGCATGCCGATCGCGGCATTGCTGGGCTGCAGGCCTTCGCCGTCGAGGTCGCTGACGGCGGCTGACGCCGCCACCGCAGTCGCAGCGAACGACAGGCCAACCAGGAGAGCGACGGCGCCGCGTCGCACGCGCGATGCGGCGCCACCGGGGACAGGCATGCGACTCAAAACTCGGTCCTGATCCGCGCCCAGAAGTAGCGCCCCAGCGTGTCGTAGGTGAACGCATCGGTGTTGGCCGCGCTGGCATAGCCGTAGTAGCGCGGCGGCGTGCGATTGCCGAGGTTGTTCACGCCCAGCGCCAGGGTGGTATGCAGGCTCTCGAACTTCCGGCTCACGCTGGCGTCGTGGTAGGTCACCGTGCCGACCGGGAAGTACACGCAATTGCCGTCGGCGGCGGTGTTGACGCAGAAGTCCTCGTAGGCGCTGCCGACGGTGGTGCGCCCGATCAGCCGCGTGTTCCAGCTCGCGTGCCAGGGGCCGTTGTCCCAGTCGAGGGTGAAGTTGGCGCGCCAGCGCGGCAGGTTGCCGTAGCTGGATTGTTCGCCCACGTAGTTGTGCGGATCGCCGCTGAACGTGTAGCTGGACAGGTAGGTGGCATCGACACCGGCGCGGAAGCGGCCCCACGCCGTCTCCGGCAAGGCGTACTTGATGCCGACGTCGTCGCCGCGGATGTCGACCTTGCCGCTGTTGATCGCGAACGGCACGGTCACGCTGACCAGTTGCCCGGTGGGGCCGCGCTTGATCAGCGGACAGTAGGCGCTCTGGCCGTCGTAGCAGTTCTGCAGCACCTGATCCAGGCCGGTGCCGTTGATCATGTCGTCCAGGGTGACGCGCCAGCTGTCCAGATTCAGCGACAGACCCTCGGCCCAGCCCGGGTCGTACACCGCGCCGATGTTGTAGGAGCGCCCCTGCTCGGGCTTGATCGCAAAGCCCGCGTTGGCCGAGCCGGTGGTGAGCACGGTGAACGAGGAGCTGTTGACGAAGCTGCCGTTGGTCGGCACGTTGGCGCAGGCCGCGGGATTGCCGCCGCCGGTGTAGCCGTTGCACGGATCGGTATAGGTGCCGGCGTCGTCGACCACGCCGTTGAACGGGGAGCCGTACAGATCGCCCAGCGCCGGCGCGCGGAACACCTGCGAGCCGGTGGCGCGGATCAGCAGGTTGTCGATCGGCCGCCATTCCAGCGCCACCTTGCTGTTGGTGGTGCTGCCCCAGTAGTCGTAGCGCGAGTAGCGCGTGCCCAGGTTGAGGTTCAGCGCCTGCGCGCCGGTCACGCCCTTGAGCAGCGGTACCAGCACTTCGGCATACGCCTCCTTGATGGTCTCGTCGTGGCCCTGGTTCATGATGCAACCGTCGTTGTAGTCGCAGTTGCCGTCGGCATCGGCCGCCGCCACCGGATTGCTGGTGCCCTGCGAGAAGCCGTTCTTGCGGAACGACAGGCCGAACGCGGCCTGCACCGCTCCGGCCGGCATCGCGAACAGGTCGCCGTTGACGCTGGCCTCGGCGAACTTCATCGTGCTCTCGTCGATCAGGTCGACCGCGCTCTGGGTAGCCTTGATGCCGGCGATGGTGGCCGGATCGTCCGGGTTGAACACGTTGATCGGGGTACAGCCGGCGATGACGTTGCCGGGCGTACCGCACTTGATGGTGCCGTCGCTGTCGCGGAACGAGGCGCCCACCGCGTTGTTGAGCGCCGAGGTGATGGAGAAGCCGTTGCGCACCAGGGTGTCCTTGTAGTGCGCGTAGCCGGCCGCCGCATCCCACTGCCAGCTGCTGTCGCCGAACTTGCCGCGCAAGCCGGCGACGATGTTGGTCTGGTACATCGTCGAGGTGTAGACGCGGGTGTTGGCCGGCACCGAACGCAGCAGGTAGCGGCTGAGCTGGGCGCCGAAGGGGTTGTAGTAGTTCTGCGCGGCGTTGGGCAGTTCCAGGCCGTAGGCGGTGAGCTGCGAGGTGGTCTCGCTGCGGGTCCAGAACATGTCCAGGTAGCCCTGCACGTTCGGGGTGAAATCGAACGTGGCGTGTGCAGAGGCGTTGGTGCGCTGCACCGGGGTGATCAGGTACTGCCCGGTGTAGGAGTTGTAGCCTTCCACCGCCTGGCTGTAGGTATGGAAGTCGCTGGCGGTGACCTGGCCCGGCGCCAGGTTGGCGTTGGGCGTCAGCACGCTGCCATTGCGCAGGAAGGCGCGGGTGCCGTTGCCGCGGCGCTCCACCACCTGGCCGTTGAGATAGTTCTGCGCGGTGCGCGCGTAGTCGCGATCGCTGTCGTACAGCGCGTTCATCGAGCTGCGGCTCACGCCCAGGATCAGCCCGCCGCGGTCCCAGGTCTTGCCCCACTCCAGGCCGAGCGAGCGCCGGTTGCCGTCGCCGTGGGTGCTCAGGCCGTAGTCGGCGGTGGCGGCGAAGCCGTCGTACTTGTCCTTGAGGATGATGTTGACCACGCCGGCGATGGCGTCGGAGCCGTACACCGACGAGGCGCCGTCGGTGAGCACCTCGATGCGCTCGACCATGGCCGCCGGAATCGCGTTGACGTCCACGCCGGGCGCGGCGGCGACGCTGCTGGCCGGCCCGGCCATGCGATGGCCGTTGACCAGCACCAGGGTGCGCTCGGGGCCGAGGTTGCGCAGCGACACCAGCGCGCGACCGTGGCTGAAGCCGGAGTTGAGCGCGACGTTGGGCATGTTGCCGGCCATCGCCGGCAGTTGCTGCAGCAACTGGCCGAGGGTGTCCTGGCCGCTGTCCTCGATGCGCTGGCGGTCGATGGTGATGACCGGGCTGGCGGTTTCCGCATCGACCCGGCGCAGATGGCTGCCGGTGACGCTGATGCGTTCCAGCGTGGTCGCCTGGCTATCCTGCGTCGGCGCATCCTGCGCCTGCGCCGCCGGCGCGAGCAGGGCCAGGGCGGTGCAGATCGCCGCGGCCAGCGGACCGGGCTGCGGCGCGGCGCGCCAGGAACACGGGAGCAGCGGCGCAACGCGTTCGAGCAAAGACGGCATCGGAAATCTCCTGAGCGGCAGCCTGGCGTTCGCCGGAACGCCGCCCTTCCCCAGGCGGGCGCCCCGTCGCCAGCGCGTGTGGCGGATACGAAAACGGACGTGTCCACGCATGCGCCGCCGGACGGGACGATCCCGACGCCGCCTGCACGGCGACGCGCACGACCCATGCGCTGCGTCCCCGGTGACGTGCAACGAATCTCCCCCTTGGACATTCACTGCACGGTCACAATGTGCGCGTAGGACGCGCGTGGCGTCTTGTCGTATTTATCGGGAAAACGTGCGGAATACCGCACTGCCCCGCAGGCAGGCGGGACGTTTCCGACTTTTTCGCCACTCAGCCGTAGACGGCGGAAATCGCCACCGTCGCCGCGCTGCCGGCCGGCACCAGCACGCGCTCGTTGCGCGGCCCGGACAGCGCCGCCGGCTGCCCGTCCAGTTGCACCTCCTGCAGGCGGGTGCCGGCCGGCACGCGCAGGATCAGCCAGGTGCGTGCCGGCCGCTGCGCCGGCAGCGTCACGCGGCCGTCGATGCGCTTGCGCGCCGGATCCCCGCGCAGCGCCAGCGACACCCTGCCCCAGCGCGTCGGCGCGGCGTCGATCGCGATCGTCTCGCCGCTGCCCAGCCAGTCGCGCGGCACCGCCCGCGCCAGGAACAGCTCCTCGCCGGCGCTGTCCTCGAACACCAGCATCCAGCGCAGCAGCAGCGGAATGGTCAACTGCGCGGGGATGCAGAACAGCGGCATGCCGCCGGTGATGCCGGTGACCTCGCCCGCGGTCCAGCTGCCGCGGGTATGCACGTGGAAGCGATGCGCGTACAGGAACAGCAGGTATTCCTCGATCCGGTCCAGGCGCAGCAACTGCTGCGCGTAGCCGTAGGAGATGAAGCCGAGCAGGTCGCGCGCCTCCGGGGTCGGCGCGGTGATGTTGCCGACCACACCGAGGCTGGTGCCGCCGTGGCCGCGCACGCAGTCGATGACCAGGTGCGCCAGGTCGTCGGGCAGCACGTCGGCCTGCAGCAGTTCGGCATAGGCGCGGTGCGGCCAGCCCTGCTCGCTGGGATGCTCCTGCTGCAGCGACTGGCGGAACGTCAGCTTCACCCCCGGCAGCGGGCCGATGTAAGGCGGCTGCAGATCGCGGCGGATGTTGCCACGCAGCGTTCGCAACAATTGCGCGGACAACTGCTGCGCGCGCCGCTGCCATTCCGCCGCGGCGGCCTGCCCACCCGGCCCGGCGATGCCGCTCCACACCGCGGCCAGGTCCTGCCAGCCGCGCACCGTCAGCGCGCTGTTGGCGTAGTACGGCTTCCACCACACCTGCGGATCGGGGAACAGGCAGGCGTCGGATTCGTTCCAGCCGTGGAGCAGGCCATGCCCCGGTGCCGATGCCGGCAGGCGCAGGCTGGCGTCGTGCAGCTCGACCAGCACCTGCGCGGTGGCGGCGATCTTGTCGCGGTGCTTGCGCAGCAGCGCGGCATCGCCGGTGTAGCGCAGGTAGCGCGCCAGCAGCGACAGGGTCAACCCGAACTGGCCGGTCTCCGGGCCGCGCATGTTGACCATGCCGTCGGCCTGCACGAAGTCACTGAAATAGCCGTCCAGCACCGCCGCCGCCTGACTGAAACGCCCCCATTCCAGGTTGGCGTACAGCGAACTGGTGAAGGTGTCCTGGAAGCCGTCGTACTCGTTGCCGTAGTAGTCGCGGTCCACCGCGCCGTACTTGGGATAGGTGCCGCCCGGACGCACCACCAGTTCGCGGGCGAACGCGAAGCGCGCCATGTCGCGCCAACTCGCATCCGGGGTTTGCGCCTGCACAGTGTCGGCGAGCTGCGCCTGCCAGTAGCCGGCGAAGGCGAGCAGACCGCGGTAGAAATCCTCGGCGCTGCGCGGGCCGCGCCGCGGCGGGTAGTCGGGATAGCTGTAGCCGTACACGACCTTGCTGACCTTGCCTTGCTCCACCAGCGCACTGCGGTGCCAGGTCTGCACCACGAAGCGGTCCTCGGCCAGCACGTCGGCGAACAGCAGGATGTCGTAGTAGCGGCCCTCGCCGGCCGGCACTACCTTGCGCACCGCCGGCATCCAGCCGCCGAGCAGGCCTTCGCTGCGGCGCCGCACCAGCTCGTCCTTGCCCAGCTCCGGGAACGCCTGGATCGCGCGATAGCAGCGGGTGCGCCCATCCGGGTACACCGGCATGGTGTCGGCGCACTCGCGGTTGCCGACGAAGGTGGTCCACGGCAGGCGCCCGTTGTAGTCCTTGGGATCCAGTTGCGAGGCCGGCGGCGGCGCGACGTCGCGCACCTCGTCGGCGCGGGGGTCGCCGTCGCGCAGCAGGCGATCGGCGAGCAGGTCGGCATCGGCCATCGCCACTTCGGCCAGGGCCATGCCGAAGTACGGGGCCTGCGCCGCAGGGAACACCGCTTCGGTGCGCTTGCCCAGCACCAGCGCCCCGCCCGGCCCGCGCAGGGTCAGATCGCCGTCGGGCTGGCGCAGGTCTTCGTACACCTCCCAGGTCGCGCCGGCCTCGACGAACCGGCAGTGCAGGGTGTGCCCGGCGAGGGTGTCGGCCGCCAACGGCTGCAGGTGCGGCGGCGCAGGCGCACGTGCGGCGCTGGCCGCTACCGGTGTCGCGGCGGCGCGCCCGGCCAGCACTTCCACACCGGCGACCGCACCGACCGCCAGGCCCTGACGCAGGAAATCTCTCCGATCCATCTACCGTCCCCGATGCAATGCGATCGTCGCATCGTGCGCGGTGCGCGCCGCAGCGTCTTGTGCGCTGTGCCGAGGATCGGTGCGGAAAATCGCATAGCCGCGTGATCGCGGCGATGTTGCGCTGCGGGAACGCAACGCGTCGGCGACGGCTTACGCGAGCACGTCGAGCAGGCTGCCGATGCTGTCGTCGGCCGCGCGCAGCACCCGCGCATTGGCCTGGAACGCGGTGCGCTCGGTCAGCGTGCCGACCATGTCGTCGACCAGATCGCTGCCCTGCCCGTCGGCCTGCCGCACCTGCCCGACCACGCCACCGCCGGCACTCGCCTGGTTCACCGGCACCGAACGCTGGAACCCGTCGGTGGCGAGGTTGGCGATGTTGTTGGCGCGCACCTGCAGCCCGGACGTGGCAGCGCGCATGCCGGACAGCGCGAGCGAGGAACTGGGAGCGATGGCGGTCATGGCAGGCCGTGGCGCAAGGAGACTTGCCGGGATATCGGCCGAGTTCGCCGCATCTTTAGGGGCGGGAGTCGGGATTGGGGATTCGCAGGAGCGAACGCATCGGCGCCGAGAGCAAAGGCCCCTCTCCCGCCGGGAGAGGGTTGGGGCTGAGGGTACGGAAGCGCCGCGATGCCTGCGAACCCCAATGCCTCCTCCGCCTCCTCATCCGCCCCTGCGGGGCTCCTTCTGCCGACAGGTCAAGGAAACACGTCGAAGTATTGGCGATCGCGATCCACCCATCCATCAATTGTGCGATCGAAGTCAGATGATATTGCTGCCCTGTTCGCAGCGGACCGCGGATGGATCGCCACGTCATTCGGCCAAATTAATGTGTCATAAATATGAAATTATCTTGACGCCTCTTGAATGAACTGTTAATTTTATTTTCCTTAAAAATTCAGGGTATATATTCCGAAATACAAAATTCAGTAAATAAAATTAGATTTCTTATCGAATTCCACTTGATTCACTTGACTCACTTGCAAGAGAGAAGAATGAAGATTTATAAAAAATCAGTCGTGGCATGCGCGTTGTTTTCCATTGCCGGAGCAGGCAATTGCGGAATAGGCGAGAACTCGTGGTTCTTCATGCCCTTGGAAAAAGTAACCTATGACTTCACCGCTGGCGAAGAACACATGGGCCTTGAAACAGGATGCGATTTCTTCGCCCCCGGCAATATCTTTTTTGCGATCACATACTCTGGCACGCCTGCAGCCGAAAAAAGAGTCTATGTCGAAACCGACGACCCCAGAAACGTCACGTACGACAAAGCCGCAAAGACGTTCTACGTCACAAATCCAAAGCGCATGGCAATAGGACTCCCCTATGGCGGAACCTACACCATTAAAAATCGCTCATTAGCGACGATCAAAGGCGCCAACTGTGACGCCGGATTTTATTAAATCCACGATTTCCGAATGATCCGATGCCGCCACCGGAAGGCGGCATCTCTGACATTCATGCAGGCGCGCTCTACTTATCGCGCAACGCGTCCGTCCACGCCATTCCAACGCGGCGTCGGCTCCCCCAACAGATGCCGCACGAAGAAGTCGTACTGGCGCCGTTGCACGTAATCGATGGGGCCGGTGGAGCGGCCGACGGTGTGTTCGCCGCCGGGCACGACCAGCAGGTCGAAGTCCTTGTTGGCCTTGATCAGCGCGTCCACCACCTGCGCGGTCGAGGCCGGGTCGACGTTGCTGTCCTGCTCGCCGACGATCAGCAGCAGGTCGCCACGCAGCTTGGCCGCATTGTCCACGCCGGAGGCGCGTGCATAGCTGGCGTCCACCGGCCAGCCCATCCACTGCTCGTTCCAGCTGATCTTGTCCATGCGGTTGTCGTAGCAGCCCGCATAGGCCACGCCCACCTTGTAGAAGTCCGGATGCCGCTCCAGCGCGCCCAGTGTGCTCTGCCCGCCGGCCGACGCCCCGTAGATGCCGACGCGGCCGATGTCGTAGGACGGATCCTGTGCGGCCAGCGCCTTGTGCCAGGCGATGCGGTCGGGGAAACCGGAATCGCCGAGGTTCTTCCAGGCCACGTCGTGGAAAGCCTTGGAACGGTTGGCCGTGCCCATGCCGTCGATCATCACCACGATGAAGCCCAGGTCGGCCTGCGCCTGCATGCCGATCTGCTTGTCGCCGCCGGAGTGATAGCCGAACGGCCAGAAGGTCTTGGGCACGAAGGAATCGTGCGGGCCGGCATAGATGTTCTCGATCACCGGGTACTTCTTGTGCGGGTCGTAGTCGCGCGGGCGCACCACCATGCCCCAGATGTCGGTCTTGCCGTCGCGGCCCTTGGCCACGAAGGTCTGCGGTGCGCGCCAGCCGGCGGCCTGCAGCTTGCGGATGTCGCCGCGCTCCACCATCTGCAGCAGGCGCCCGTCGATGGCATGCAGTTCCATCACCGGGGCCATGTCAGGACGCGAATACACGTCCACGTAATGGCGCCCATCGTCGGCGATGGCCACGTCGTGGTCGGCATCGGCCTGGGTCAGCCGGGTCAGGTGGCCGCCGTCGAAATCCACCGCGAACAGTTGCCGGTAGTACGGATCCTTGCCCGCGTCCATGCCGCTGGCGGTGAACCAGATGCGTCGCTGCGCATCGTCCACGCGCAGCACCTCGCGCACGATCCACTCGCCCTTGGTGATCTGCGTCTTGATCCGGCCGCTGGCGCCGTCGACCAGGTACAGGTGGCGCCAGCCGTCGCGCTCGGAGATCCACAGGATTTCCTGGCCCAGGCCGTCGACATCGTGGTGGTAGCTGCGGTCGGCGTACACGAAGGTCTTGGCATCCTCGCCCACCGCCACATGCGCCTTGCCCGTGGACGCGTCCACCGCGATCGCGCGCATGCGCTGGAAGCCGCGCTGCACGTAATCGAACACGAAGCTGGCGCTGTCGCTGCGCCACTGGATCGGCGAGAGCTGGTACGGGTTGGCGAACAGCGCGTCGTCGATGGGCAGGCGCTTGGGCGCACCGCCGCGGGCCAGCGCGCCGAGGTCGAACAGCACCGGTCGCGCGATGTCCACCGCATCGCCGGGCTTGGGATACAGCTGCGTGCGCACGATCGGCTGGCCGCCGCCGGGCGGCGCCGCCTCGACCCGGGTGACGCGGCGGGGAAAACCGGGCTTCACCCGGTACAGCGCCAGCCGCTGCGAATCCGGCGACCAGGCGATCGTTTCCGGGTCGTAGAAATCGTCGCTGCGGCCATCGTCGGCCAGGCGCAGCGTGTGGCCGTCCGCCACTGCGCGCAGCATCACCGCATTGCCGTCGACATAGGCGTCCCAGCGCCCGTCCGGCGAGCGCCGCGGGGTGGCGTCGGCCGGCACGCTGAGATCGCGCACCACGCCGAAACCGCGCGGCCGCAGCTGCGGACCGCTGTCGGCGCGCGCGCAGACGTAGGTGGTGAGGGTGCAGCGCCACGGCAGTTCGTCGAGCTCGAAGACGATCGCCGCCTGCGCCTTGCCGCCCTCGGCGACGTAGGCGAAACGCGCGAACGGCAGGCGCAGCGCCGGATACGTGGTGCCGGTCGCCGCACTCAACGCGCGCGCCAACTGCTGCTGGTCGAACGCCGGCTGCTTGCGCTGGCTGGCCACGTCCTCGACCACGAAGGCGAAGCCGCCCGGCACGGTCTTGCGGTAGTAGAACGCGCCGTCGTCGCGCCACTGCGCCGGCCAGGTCACGTTCTCGGTCAGGCCGATCCAGGCCTCGCGCAGGCCCAGCGAGCGCTGGTAGTCGGCGACGCTGGGCGCAGCGTGGGCGGCACCGGCGCAGCAGGCCAATGCCATGACGAGGGAGACAACGAACTTGTTCATGCGGTTTCCAAAAAATTTCATGAAGCGCTTGTCTTCCATAGGGGCGGCTCTAGCCGCGACGGGCGTTCCCGATAACGTCTGTCGCAACCAATCACAACAAAGGAGACAAGCGCCGTTTCTTCGTACACCCAGACGCGACGGGTTATTCCCCGTCGTCTTCTTCCAGTGCCAGTTCCTCCGGACGCAGGCCGCTGCGCGCCCCCCAGTGGTAGCAACCCAAGGCGATCGCGGCCACGCACAGCGTGTCCCAGGGATGCGCGATCCAGCCGCTGCCGCCGAAGGTGCCCAGGCGCGACACCACCAGCACCAGCGCGAAGAACACGATCAGCCACAGCACGCCGCGCACCTGCCGCCACAGCCGTGCGCGGCCGGCGGCGTTGGGCAGGCGGTACAGCACGTACAGCGCGAACATGGCGATCTGCAGGCCGAGCAGCCACGACAGCGTGTTCCAGGTCGACCAATACACGATCAGGCCTGCGACGATGAACGACAGCGGCCCGAGCAGCGCCATACCGCGCAGCCGGAACGGCCGCGGCAGTTCCGGCGCGCTGCGCCGCAACGCGGCCACTGTCACCGGCGCCACCGCATAGCTCAGCACCAGCGCCGCCGACACCACGTTGATCAGCGCCTCCCACGAGGGGAACGGCAGGGTCCAGAACACCGACAGGCCCAGGCTCAGCCACAGCGCCGGACGTGGGATGCCGGAGGCGGCGTCCACCTTGGTCAGCACCGGCATAAAGCCGCCGCTGCGCGCCCAGCCGTAGACCACCCGCGGCGTGGCGTTCATGTAGATATTGCCGGTGCCGCTGGGCGAGATCATCGCGTCGCAGATCACCAGCGCCGCCAGCCAGCCCATGCCCAGCGCCAGGGCGATGTCGTGGTACGGCAGCGAGAACGCCTTGTCGATGCCGCCCCAGCCGTTGACCAGATGTTGCGCCGGCACCCCGCCGAGGAAGGCCAGCTGCAGCAGCACGTAGATCACCGTGGACAGCGCCACCGACAGGATCAGCGCGATCGGGATATTGCGCTGCGGATCGCGCACCTCGCTGGCCACCGACACGATCGGCGTGAGCCCGAGGTAGGCGAAGATGATGCCGCCGGCGGAGATCGCCGCCTCCACTCCGGCCGCGCCGAACGGCGCGAATCCTTGCACTTGCAGGTTGCGCGCATCGAAGTGCGCCATCAGCAGCACGATCACCAGCACCGGCACCAGGAACTTGAACACGCTGACGATGTTGTTGGCGGTGGCGAAGGTCTTGACGCTGTAGTAGTTGAGCAAGAAGAACGCGACCAGCAGCGCCAGCTGCACCAGCCAACCGGCGACGCTGGGATGGGTGCTGCCGGCCTGGTTGAGCCACGGGAACCACGCTGCGGCGTATTGCCGCGCCGCCTCCACCTCGATCGCGATCAGGCTGGAGAACGCGATCAGGGTGATGAAGCCCATCAGCCAGCCGAGCAGCACGCCGTGCGAGTACTCCGGGTAGCGCACCACGCCGCCGGCGCGCGGCAGCGCCGCGCCGAGTTCGCAGTACACCAGGCCCAGCAGCAGCACCGCCACGCCGCCGGCGATCCACGAGACGATGCCGGCCGGCCCGGCGATCGCCGAGACGTGGCTGGCCGAGAACAGCCAACCGGACCCGAAGATCGAGCCCAAGCCGATGAAGGTCAGATCGGTGAGGCTCAAGCGCTTGTGGAACTTGCCTTGTGCGGCCATGGCGTCTCCCGCTGGATTGGTGTCACTGGCGATTCAATGATCTGCGGCGTTCCCTACCCTCACCCCAACCCCTCTCCCGGAGGGAGAGGGGCTTAGCACTCCCTTCTCCCCCCGGGAGAAGGTGCCCCGCAGGGGCGGATGAGGGTCCGGGCGAAGCCTCGTGCAGTTGAAACACCGCATGCGCTTCGCGCCCGACCCTCACCCCAACCCCTCTCCCGGTGGGAGAGGGGCTTAGCACTCCCTTCTCCCTCCGGGAGAAGATGCCCCGAAGGGGCGGATGAGGGTCCGAGCGAAGCCTCGTGCAGTTGAAACACTGCATGCGCTTCGCGCCCTACCCTCACCCCAACCCCTCTCCCGGAGGGAGAGGGGCTTAGCACTCCCTTCTCCCTCCGGGAGAAGGTGCCCCGAAGGGGCGGATGAGGGTCCGGGCGAAGCCTCGTGCAGTTGAAACACCGCATGCGCTTCGCGTCCGAACCCTCACCCCAACCCCTCTCCCGGAGGGAGAGGGGCTTATTGCTCCCTTCTCCCTCCGGGAGAAGGTGCCCCGAAGGGGCGGATGAGGGTAGGAGCGAAGCCTCGTGCAGTTGAAACACTGCATGCGCTTCGCGCCCCGACCCTCACCCCAACCCCTCTCCCGGAGGGAGAGGGGCTTTTACTTCCCTTCTCCCCTCGGGAGAAGGTGCCCCGAAGGGGCGGATGAGGGTACGGGCGAAGCCTCGTGCAGCTGAAACACCGCATGCGCTTCGCGCCCGACCCTCACCCCAACCCCTCTCCCGGGGGGAGAGGGGCTTATTGCTTCGCCGCCTCCTTCGACCAAGGCGACTTTCCACCCTCGGCAATGAACCGGTCGATGCGCTGCTCCAGCACCGGCAGCGGCACCGAGCCCGTCTCCAGCACCGCGTCGTGGAACGCGCGGATGTCGAACTTCTCGCCCAGCGCCTGCTCCGCCTTGCGCCGCAGTTCCAGGATCTTCAGCTCTCCCAGGTAGTACGACAGCGCCTGGCCGGGCCAGGCGATGTAGCGGTCGACCTCGGTGGTCACCTCGTGCTCGCTGAGCGCGGTGTTGTCGCGCAGGAACGCCTGCGCCTGCTCCCGCGTCCAGCCGTCGTGGTGGATGCCGGTGTCGATCACCAGCCGGCACGCGCGCCACATCTGGTAGGTCAGGTAGCCGAAGCGGTCGTACGGGGTGTCGTACATCCCCATCTCCTGCCCCAGGTATTCCGAGTACACCGCCCAGCCCTCGCCATAGGCGGAAATGAAGGTGTAGCGGCGGAAATCCGGCAGGTTGTCCTGCTCGGCCGCCAGCGGCATCTGCAGCGCATGGCCAGGCGAGGACTCGTGCAAGGTCAGCGCAGCGAGGTTGTACAGCGGCCGCGACGGCAGGTCGTAGGTGTTGACCAGGTAGATGCCGGGGCCACCGCGGCCGCCGGTGTAGAACGGCGCCAGGTCCGCCGGCACCGGCTCGATCGCGAAGCGTTGCCGCGGCAGCCGGCCGATGTAGTCGCCGATCTTGCCGTCCACGCGCTTGGCGATCCACGCCGCGTCCTTGAGCAGTTCCTCCGGGGTCTTGGCGTAGAACTTGGGATCGGTGCGCAAATAGTGCAGAAACGCCGGGAAGGTCTGCTGCCCCGGCGGGGTCTTGAAGCCGCTGTCGACGATCGCCTGGTCCATCTCCTTGTGCAGCCGCGCCACCTCCTTCAGGCCCACCGCGTGGATCTGCTCGGGGCTGAGGTCGAGCGTGGTGTATTCGCGGATCTGCGCGCGGTAGTACGCCGCGCCGTCGGGCAGCGATTCGGCGGCCAGCGCCGGGCGTGCCTTTGGCAGGTATTCCTCGCGCATGAAACGCAGCAGCTTGGCGTAGGCCGGCACCACCTGCTGGGCGATCGCCGTGCGCGCCTGCGCGCGCAACTGCGCCTGCAGCGGCGCCGGGATCGTCGCCGGCATCTGCTTGAACGGGGTGTAGAACAGATTGGTCTCGCCAGGCGCCTGCGCGACCTCGGCGATCGACTGGTCGCGGCCCTGCAGGGTCACTTTGGGCTGGGCGAAACCGCGCGCCAGGCCGGCGCGCATGTTGGCGATCTGCTCGTCGAAGTAGCGCGGGATGTCGGCGAGCTGTCCAAGATAGCGCTGGTAGTCCTCGCGGTTGCGCAAGGTGGCGCGCGCAGTGAACCCCAGGTCGCTCCAGAACGCGGAGTCGCTGTTGAACGGCATTTCCCAGGCGCGGAACCGCTGCTGGTCGAGCAGCACCTGCAGTTGCTGGCGATAGACCTGGTAGTTCACCTGGTCCTGCTCCGACAACTGCGCCGGGTCGATTGCATCCAGATCATGCAGCGTCTGCTGCCAGTAGGCGGTGCGCTGCGCCTGGGTGGCCGGATCGACCTTGGGCAGGTGATCGGCGGCCTGTCCCTGCGCGTCCTCGTCGTCGGCGCCGGCGAATTGCTCCTGGCGCCATTTCCACTCGCGCTGGTACAGCGCCTTGAAGCGCGCGCCGGCATCGCCGGCGGGGGCAGCGGCCGCCGGCGCGGCGGTCTTTGCGGGCGCGGCGGCGGCAGCGCCCTGCCAGGCCAGGGTGCACGCGATGGCCAGGGCCAGCGCCGTGCGCAGTCGGGAACGGGAGGTCATCGCGAAATCTCCGGAGTGGCGGGGGTGCCGGCCTGGACCTGGACGATCCAGGCGTCGATGCGCGCGTCCAGCAGGTCCAGCGGCATCGCGCCGCCGCCGAGGATGGCATCGTGGAAGGCGCGGATGTCGAAGCGCTCGCCCAGCGCGCGCCTGGCCTTCTCGCGCAGCGCCAGGATGTCCAGTTCGCCGAGCTTGTAGCCCAGCGCCTGGCCCGGCCAGACGATGTAGCGGTCGGTCTCGGCCTGGATGCTGGGCTCGTCGTCGGACGGATGCGCGTGGAAGAAGTCGATCATCTGTTGCCGCGTCCAGCGCTTGTAGTGCACACCGGTATCCAGCACCAGTCGGTTGGCGCGCAGCAGTTCGCCGGCCAGGCGGCCGTAGTCGCTGTACGGATCGCGGTAGAAGCCCACTTCCTTGCCCAGCCGCTCGGCGTACAGCGCCCAGCCTTCCACGTAGGCGTTGTAGCTGGATTGCTGGCGGAACGGCGGCAGCGGCAGGGTCTGCGCCAACGAGATCTGCAGGTGATGGCCGGGCACGCCCTCGTGATACGCGGTGGCCTCGATGTTGACCAGGGTGCGATGCGCGTAATCGCTGGTGTTGACCATCACCAACCCAGGCTTGCTGCCCTGCGCATCGCTCTGCCAGTACTCGGCACCGGGCGCGGTGGCGCGGAACGCCGGCATCGCGCGCACCTCCAGCGGCGTCTTCGGCAGCGTACCGAACAACGTCGGCAGCTTCGGCTGCATCTGCGCGATGTCGTCGCGGTAGCGCTGCAGGATCTGCTCGGACGAAGTGGCGAAGAACTTGCGATCATGGGCCACCGCCTTGCGTAGCGCAGCCAGATCGGCATAGCCGAGCTGCTTGGCGATGACGCCCATCTCGCCCTCGATGCGCGCGACCTCGGCCAGGCCGGTCTGGTGGATCTGCTCGGGCGACTGCTCGGTGGTGGTCTGGGTGTGGATCGCGAAGCGGTAGCGGCGCGCACCATCGGGCAGCGACCACAGGCCTTCGTGGGCACGGCCCTGCGGCGCGTATTCGTCGGCGACGAAGTCGGCGAGCTTGCGATAGGCCGGGCGCACCTGCTGGTCGATCGCCGCGATCATCGCCGCGCGCAGGCGCGGCCGCTCGGCCTCCGGCACCGCCGCGGGGAACTGCTGCAGCGGGAGCGCGAACGGACTGTCGGCACCGGCCGGCGCGGCGATCTCGCGTACCTGCGCGGGAATGCGCTCGAGCAGGTACTTCGGCTGCACCAACCCATCCCTGGCGCCGGCGCGCGACAGCGCCACCACCTGGTCGAGCAGCGCCGGGATCGCCTGCAGGCGCTTGATGTAGTCCTCGTAGTCCTTGACGCTGGCGAACGGAAACGCCTGCGCATAGCCCGGCAGCGCCACCTGGATGCCGCCGACCGGCTCCAGCGGCATCTCGTCGTTCTTCAGCGCGATCGCCTCCAGCCGGTCGCGCAACTGCCGCTGCATCATCTGCAGGCTCAACTGCTCCTGCGCCGACAGCGCCTTGCGGTCGATCGCATCGAAGCGCGCCAGGAACCCAACAGTGGCCTGGCGTTCGGCTTCCAATGCGGCCGGCGAATAGTCGCTCCAGCGATCGTTGTAGCGGCTGTCGCCGATGATGCTGGCGAACTCCGGATGGTGTTCGAGCTGATACTGCCACTGCGCGTCGAGCAGCGCGGCGAAGGCCTGCGACGGCGAGGTGCTTGCCTTGGCCGGCGCCGTTGCCGCCGGCGTGGAAGGCGCCGACGGTGCCGACGGCTGACAGGCACTCAGCAGGGCCAGTGCCAGCATGCCGACGACGGGCAGACGGATGTGCTTCATCGAGGAACTCCGCAGGGCGGCACGCGCCCGTGACACACCGCGGCGGCCGCCGCGCAAACGTGGCAGGCGGCCGCCCTGCGCATCAGGCGAACGGCCGGTCGATCGCCGGCGACGGGGGCGTGAACCACTGCGCGCCGTCCTCGGTGACATAGAAATGATCCTCCAGGCGCACGCCGAACTCGCCCGGCACCACGATCATCGGCTCGTTGCTGCAACACATGCCCGGGGCCAGCGCCAGCGCATTGCCGCGCACCAGGTACGGCGCCTCGTGGATGCTCATGCCGCAGCCGTGGCCGGTGCGATGCGGCAGCCCCGGCAGCTGATAGTCCGGGCCGAGCCCGGCACGCTGCAGCACCTTGCGCGCGGCCTCGTCCACCACCGCGCAAGCCACGCCCGGCCGCACCGCGGCGAAGGCCGCCGCCTGCGCGTCGTGCTCCAGTTGCCAGATGCGTCGCTGCTTCTCGCTGGGCTCGCCGAAGATGTAGGTGCGGGTGATGTCGGAGTGGTAGCCCTGCACCGTGCAACCGGTATCGATCAGCACCAGCTCGCCCGGGCGCAGCGCCTGCACGCCGGGAATGCCGTGCGGATACGCGGTGGCGTGGCCGAACTGCACGATGCAGAAGGTCGAGCCGTTGTCGGCGCCGAGCGCGCGGTGCGCCTGGTCGATGAAGCGGGTCAGTTCCGCGGTGGTGATGCCTTCGTGGATCAGCCCGGCGGCTAGCCGCTGCACGTGCAGGGTCATGTCGCAGGCCTGCTGCATCAGCGCCAGTTCCGCCGGCGACTTGCGCATGCGGCAACCGTCGACGATGGCCGCCGCATCGCGGATGGCGATCCGCCCCAGCACCGCCGTCAGCCCGGTGTGCACCGCAAAGGCCACGCCCGGGTCAAGCGCCAGGCTCTGCGCGTCCAGTTCCAGCAAGGCCTCGGCGACCAGCGCGTGCGGATCCTCGTGTTCCTGCCACAGGCGCTTGCGCACCGGCACCGACAGCACCGCGTCCAGCGAGCCTTCCTCGAACGCCGGGCAGATCAGCAGCGGATCGCCTTCGGCGGTGAGCAACATCGCCACCAGGCGCTCGCTGGCGCCCCACGGCACCCCAGTGAAGTAGCGCAGCGAGGCGCCGGCGCCGATCAGCAGCGCGTCGGCGCCGTGCGCGCGCATCAGCGCACGCGCAGTGGCCAGGCGTTGCCGGTACTCCTGCTGATGGATTGCCGGCGCGCGGTGCGGCCACGGCGCCAGTTGTGCGTGCGCCTGCTCCAGGGTCAACCCGCCGATCTGGGCCTGCTCGCTCATGCGCGCGACTCCACGTCGGCGGTGCTCCAGCTGCCGTCGATCAAGCGCTGCACGCCGCCGGGATTGCGGTCGCGCAGCAACGGCGGCAGCAGCGCGTCGGGCACGCCGTCGTAGCTGTGCAGCGCGGCGAAGCGGCGGATCGCCGCGGGCATGCCGACCGCAGTGAAGCCCGGATGGCCGGTGCTCGGATACGGGCCGCCATGGTTCATCGCCGGGCTCACCGCCACGCCGGTCGGCATCTTGTTGCAGATCAGGCGACCGACCCGCGGGCGCAGCGCCGCGGCCAGCGCGGCGAAGGCCATGTCGTCGCTGCCATCGGCGGCGCGATAGAGCGTGCCGGTGAGATTGCCCTCGAAGCTGCGCGCCAGGGCGGTCAACTGCCCCAACCCGCCGCCGCGCACGATCAGGCTGACCGGGCCGAACGCCTCGGTCTGCAGCGCCTCGGGCTGCTGCAGGAAGGCCTCGGCCGACACTTGCAGCAGGGTCGGCGCATGCCGATAGCCGGGGCCGGCATCGGCCTCGCCACCGGCCAGCACCGTGGCGCCGGCATCGCGCAGCGTGCCCACGCTGCGCTGCAGGTGCTCGAGCACGCCGCGCGAGAACAGCAGCGCCGGCGCAGCCACGGCGAAATGCGCGGTGGCTGCAGCGACGAAGGCATCGCCGGCCTCGCCCTCGGGCACCACCACGATGCCCGGGTTGGTGCAGAACTGGCCGCTGCCCATGGTGCAGGAGGCGAAGAACTCCTGCGCCAGCGCCGCACCGCGTTCGGCCAGCGCGCCCGGCAGCAGGAACACCGGATTGACGCTGGACAGTTCGACATAGGCCGGCACGCCGGCGCGGTCGGCGGCGCCCTTCAGCGCCAGCCCGCCGGCGCGGCTGCCGGTGAAGCCGATCGCGCCCAGCCGCGGATCGCCGGCCAGCTCCAGGCCCAGCGTGCTGTCGAAGTGATACAGCAACTGCACCGTCGCCGCCGGCAGGTCATGCGCCAACAGCGCCTGGTGCGCGAGCTGGGCCAGGCGCTGGCTGGTGGCCGGATGCGAGGGATGCGCCTTGGCGATGACCGGGTTGCGTGCGGCGATGGCCGAGGCGAAATCGCTGCCGGCCACCGCGTTGAACGCGAACGGGAAATTGTTCGGGCCGAACACCAGCACCGGCTTGTGCAGCGGCCCCAGCTGCGCGCGCAGGCCGGCCGCGGTGTCGATCACCGGCTGCGCCCAGCTGTGGCTGCGCACTGCCTGCGCGGCCTGGCGCAACTGCCCGCTGGCGCGCGGCAGTTCCACCTTGGCCAGGCGCGGCTCCACCGGCAGGCCGGTTTCGGCGTGTGCCAGCGCCACCAGACGTTCGACGTCGGCGTCGATCGCGTCCGCATACGCATCCAGGAACGCCGCGATGCGTTCCGGAGCGGCCGCGGCCAGCGCATCGGCACTCAGCGCCGCCGCGCTCAGCGCCGCTTCCAGGTCGGCGGCGCCGCTGATCGGGAACGACGGACCGAACTCGCTCCCGTCGCGCGGATCCTCGGCGCGGAAGCTGCCGCGCTCCTCCAGCGAGGCCTGCCAATGGCCGGCCAGCAACAGCGGTTGCGTGCTCATCTCAGTGCCCGGGATGAGTGGCGATGGCGTGGTCGATGACCTTCAGCGCGGCCTCGCGCTCGGCGCCTTCCAGCACCAGCCGCGGCGCGCGCACGCGCTCGCTGCCCAGGCCGACCTTCTCCTGCACCAGCTTGATCAGCTGCACGAACTTGGGCACGGTGTCCAGGCGCAGCAGCGGCAGGAACCAGTCGTACAGCGCCTTGGCCGCCGGATAGCCGCCGTCGCGGGCCAGCTCGAACAGCTTCACCGACTCCTTCGGATACGCGTTGACCAGGCCGGCGATCCAGCCCTTGGCGCCCATGCTCAGGCCTTCGACGATCGCATCGTCCATGCCCACCAGCAGCACCAGGCGGTCGCCGAGCAGCTCGCCCAGCGCGGCGAAGCGACGCACGTCGCCGGAGGATTCCTTGACCGCCTGCAGGTTCGGGAATTCGGCGGCCAGCTCGGCGATCTGCGCCGGGCTGAAATCGGTCTTGTAGGCGATCGGGTTGTTGTACAGGATCGCCGGCAGGTCGGTGGCGGCGATCACCGCGCGCATGTGCGCGCCCATCTCGCGCCAGTCGGTGGAATACACGTACGGCGGCAGCACCATGAGGCCACCGCAGCCGACCTGCTTGGCCGCCTGCGCCAGGCGCACGGCCTCGTCGGTGGACAGCGCGGCGATGCCCGGCACCACCGGGATGCGGCCGTCGACCGCCTGCACCAGGGTCTTCAGGATCGCCAGCTTGTCGTCGAAGCTCAGCGTCGCGGCCTCGCCCAGCGAGCCCAGCGGCACGATCGCGGTGCAGCCGGCGTCGATCATGAGCTGCGCATGCTTGGCCAGGAACGCGTGGTCGATGCTGCCGTCGGCGTTGAACGGGGTGGTGATGGCCGGCAGCACGCCGTACCAGAAGGAAGCCTTGCTCATGGATGTACACCTTGTGGAGAGTTGCGAAGGGATGCCGCGCGCGACGGCGCGGCGCAAGCGGTGTCCGGACCGGGGTCCGGACAGGGATGGGCCAGCGCGTCCAGCCGCGCCGGGAACAGCGGCGGCCGGCGGCCGTCGTCGGAGAAATCGGCGGCGCGCGCGGTCAGGCCAAGCTCGGTCAGCGCGCTGCCGCAGATGCGGCCCTGGCAGGCGCCCATGCCGCAGCGCGAGGCCAGCTTGGCATCGCGCAGGTCGGCATGGCCCTGCAGCGCGGACAGCGGCACGTCCTCGCAGCGGCACACCAGCGTGTCCGGCGCGGCCAGCACGTGGATGCGCGGGTCCAGCGCGAACTGCCGCTGCAGCAGTTCAGCGAAGGCGCGCGCGCTGCGCCGCTGCGGCTGCAGCGCCTGCGCAGCGGCGTCCTGGCCGGCGGCCAGGTGGCCGGCGATCGCGCCTTCGACGCGCGCGCAATCGCGCCCGCCGATGCCCAGCGCCTCACCGGCGGCATAGACGCCGTCGACGCTGGTGCGCAGTTGCGCATCCACCGCCACGCACGGATGCGCGCCACTGCGGCCCAGCCGGCAGCCCAGCAGTTGCGCCAGTTCCACGTTCGGCACCAGGCCATAGCCCACCGCCAGGTGATCGCAGGCGAGACGGCGGCGGCCGCGCGGGCCGTCGAGTTCCACCTCCTGCACGCGGCCCTCGCCATACGCGGCCAGCACCACGCTGCCGGCGTGGTAGCCGACCCCGGCCAGCTGCATGCGCAGCGCCAGCGCTTGCAGCGCCTTGTCCGGCCAGCGCAGCGGCAGCTGCGCGGCGAATGCGGCCAGCGCGCGCCACGACGCCTGTTCGACGATGCCCAGCACCTGCGCGCCGTGGCGATGCAGCGTCGCCGCCGAGGCCAGCAGCAGCGGCCCGCTGCCGGCGACCAGCACGCGCCGCCCGCGCAGCGGCCAGCCCTGCTTGGCCAGCGCCTGGGCGCCACCTGCACCGGTCACCCCAGGCAGGGTCCAGCCCGGGAACGGCAACAGCAATTCACGCGCGCCGGTGGCCAGCACCAGCGCGTCGTAGCCCAGCCAGCGCGGGCCATCGGGGCCATCGGTGAGCAGCTGCCGGTCCTGCGCCAGCAGCACCTGGGTCTGCGGCAGGAAGGTCACCGCGCTGGCCGCCAGTTGCGCCAGTGTGCGCGCGGCCAGGCGCGGCGGCGCCTGGGCCACGTCGTGGCGCCAGATCTGCCCACCGGCACGCGCCTGCAGATCGACCAGGCCGACCCGGCGGCCATGCCCGGCCGCCGCCAGCGCCGCCGCCAGCCCGGCCGGCCCGGCGCCGATCACCAAGACCTCGAAGTGGGTGCGCGGCTCAGCCATCGGTCCACACCTGCATGCCGTCGCGCGCCGGGGTGATGCAGGCGCGCAACTGGCCGACGCGGTCGATGCGCACCCGGCACTCGGCGCACACGCCCATGCCGCACAGCGGCGCGCGCGGCTGGCCGCTGCGCGAGCGGCGGAAATGCGTGGCGACCTGCGCCACCGCCGCGGCCACGCTGATGCCGTCGAGCACTTCGACATCGCGGCCGTCGACCTGCAGGCGCAGCATGCGCGCGCTCATGCCAGCGCCCGCGCCGGCGCGTACGGCGCCGCGTCGATGGCCGTGGGCCGCTGCAGCAATTGGTCCAGCAGCAGGCGCGCACTGCCCAGCGCCGTCGTCACGCCCAGGCCCTCGTGGCCGGCCGCGACCCACACGTCGCGCCGCTCCGGCACCGCGCCCAGGTACGGGCGTCCGTCCGGCGTGGCCGGACGCAGGCCGGTCCACACCCGGATCGCCTGCAGTTGCCGCAGGCCCGGCAGGAACGCGAAGGCGCGCTCCAGCATCCGCTGCAGCATCGGCATCGACACTGTGCGGTCGGTCGCATCGAATTCGCGCGAGGAGCCGATCAGGAGTTGCCCGGTCGGCCGCGGCTGCACGTTGAACGCCACGCTGCTGCCGTCGCTGCCGTGCGCGCTGTCGGCGTAGCCCAGTTCCAGCAATTGATGGGCGACGAAGCCCGGATAGCGGTCGGTGATCACCAGTTGCCCTTTGCGCGCGCGCATCGGCAGTTCCGGCAACAGCTCCGGCACGGCGCAGCCGGTGGCGACCAGCACCGGGCCATGCAGCGCGCTGCCGTCGTCCAGACGCACGCCGGCATCGGCCAGCGCAGTGGCGCGACGCCCGGCGTACAGCTGCGCACCGGCGGCGCAGGCACGCTCGACCAGGTAGCGCGCCATCCGCGGCGGATACACCACCGCCTCGGCGGCCACGCGCATGCCGCCGGCCAGGCCCGGCACCAGCGCCGGCTCCAGTTGGTACAAGCGCTGCGCATCGAGCGCTTCGGCGTGCACGCCGGCCGCGGCCAGGCGCTGGATCTTGGCCGGAATCGCCTCCAGTTCGCGCGCCTCGCGCGCCACCCACAGCGTGCCGCAGCGGCTGAACTCGGCCTCCGGCAGCGGCGCGAATTCTTCCCACAAACGCAGCGAGTACGCCGACAGCGCCAGTTCCGCCGGATCGTCGTCCATCGCCACCAGGTGCCCCATCGCCGCGGCGGTGGAACCGCCGCCGATGCTGCCCGACTCGACGATCGCCACGCGCAGGCCGGCGGCCGCCGCCGCATCGGCGCAGGCCGCGCCGACGATGCCGGCGCCGACGACGATCAGGTCGAAACCGCTCATGCGGCGCCGATGCCCCAGGCGAACGGATCCTGCGGATCGATCGACAACTGCGCGCGCGCAGTGATGTAGGCCTGCCCGGTGATGCGCGGCAGTACCCCGCGCGCACCGGCGGTGTAGCTGCCCTCGAACACGCTGCCGAGGATGCCCTGCTGCCGCCACACCTGGCCCGCCGCCAGCTTGCCGTCGGCGGCCAGGCACGCCAGCTTGGCGCTGGTGCCGGTGCCGCAGGGCGACCGGTCGTAGGCCAGGCCCGGGCACAGCACGAAGTTGCGCGCATCGGCGCTGGCGTCCGGCGCCGGCCCGTTGATCTCGATGTGGTCGATCTCGCCGCCGTCGGCGCCGCGGATGCCCGCCGCCTCCAGTGCCAGCCGCACCGCCTCGGTGTAAGCGGTCAGCGCGCGCTGGTGGCGCAGTTCCAGCGCGCACGGCGTCTGTTCGGTGATGAAGAACCAGTTGCCGCCCCAGGCGACGTCGCCGCGCACGCGCCCGTACTCGGGCACCTGCACTTCGACGCCGGTGGCGTGGCGGTAGCTCTCGACGTTGTCGACCGAGACGCGGCCGTCGGCGTGCAGTTCCACGCCGACCGTGCCCACCGGCGTCTCGATGCGGTGCGTGCCCGCGCTCAGCCGGCCCAATTCGGCCAGCGTGCGCACCAGGCCGATGGTGCCGTGGCCGCACATGCCCAGGTAGCCGACGTTGTTGAAGAAGATCACCGCCGCGCAGGCATCGGCGGCCACCGGCGGCAGCAACAGCGCGCCGACCATGGTGTCCGAGCCGCGCGGTTCGCAGGCGATGGCGCTGCGCCAGGCGTCGAAGCGCGTGCGGAACAGCTCCCGGCGCTCGGCCAGGGAACCGGTTCCCAGATCGGGGAAGCCGGAGACGACGACACGGGTCGGTTCGCCGGCGCTGTGCGAGTCGATGACATCGAGTGTATGCATGGAGCCATGCTCACATTCGGCACCGCCGCCGGCTAGCAGCGTTTGCCTGTCGCCAATGCGGAAGTTCGCACAACCCGGCGACGCCCGCCGGTGCCGACTTAGGCTAGCATCGGCATTCGGGGGACGCGCGGCGGCGCGCCCGCACCGCCGCCCACTTCCGCAGGTGAACGCCATGGACACTCTGATTTCGGCACTGGAACTGCAGACGCTGTTCGACGCCCTGCCGGACGTGGTGTTCTTCGTGAAGGACCGCGACGGCCGCTACACCCACGTCAACCTGACCCTGGTGCGGCGGCTGGGCAAGAAATACCGCGCCGACCTGATCGGCAAGTCGGCTGCGGACGTGTTCCCGCTGCCGCTGGGCGGCAGCTACCTGATGCAGGACCGGCGCGTGCTGTGCGGCGAGGTGATCGAGAACCAGCTGGAAGTGCACTTGTTCCCGAACCGCACCCCCGGCTGGTGCCTGACCTTCAAGCGCCCGCTGTGCGAGGGCGAGGAGGTGATCGGCGTGGTCGGCATCTCCCGCGACCTGGGCCAGCCGGACAGCCGCCATTCCGCCTACGAGCGCATCAGCCGCGCCATGGAACACATGCAGGCGCACTACGGCGACAACCTGCGCGTGCAGACCCTGGCCGACCTGGCCGAGCTGTCGGTGGCGCAACTGGAGCGGCACTTCCGCCGCGTGTTCCAGCTGACTCCGCAGCAACTGCTGACCAAGATGCGCATCGAAGCGGCGATGCGCCTGCTGCACGGCGACGACAGCATCGCCAGCATCGGCCAGCTGTGCGGCTTCGCCGACCAGAGCGCCTTCGCCCGCCAGTTCAAGGCCACCGTGGGCATGACCCCGCGCGACTACCGGTCGATGAAGGGCAAGCTGTGAAGAGCTGGGAATTGGGAATGGGGAATCGGGATTGGTTTTTTGGCTGAATGCGGGCGTTGGGATCGCGACGCTGTTGAGGCTGTCGCAGGAGCAGTTTCGACTCCCCAGGAACACCCGCGCCCACAGTGACAAGCCCCTCTCCCTCCGGGAGAGGGGTTGGGGTGAGGGTGCGGCGGAGCC
>NZ_NSGT01000048.1:0-55262 GCF_009192905.1 Xanthomonas sp. LMG 12459 | reverse complement strand
GCGCCGGCCACCACCACGCCGACCACCAGCCACAGCAGGCCGCGCAGATGGGCTACCTGCCCGGCCTGCTGTGGCTGGTGGTCGGCGTGGTGGTGGCCGGCGCGGTGCAGGACTTCATGGTGCTGTTCCTCTCCAGCCGCCGCAACGGCCGCTCGCTCGGCGACCTGGTCCGCGAGGAAATGGGTCAGGTGCCCGGCACCATCGCCCTGTTCGGCGCGTTCCTGATCATGATCATCATCCTGGCGGTGCTGGCGATGGTGGTGGTCAAGGCGCTGGCGGAAAGCCCCTGGGGCATGTTCACGGTGATCGCGACCATGCCCATCGCGATCCTGATGGGCGTGTACATGCGCTACATCCGCCCCGGCAAGATCGGCGAGATCTCGGTGGTCGGGCTGATCCTGCTGCTGGCGGCGATCTGGTTCGGCGGCAAGGTCGCCGCCGATCCCACCTGGGGCCCGGCCTTCACCTTCACCGGCACACAGATCACCTGGATGCTGATCGGCTACGGCTTCGTCGCCTCGGTGCTGCCGGTGTGGCTGCTGCTGGCGCCGCGCGACTACCTGTCCACCTTCCTCAAGATCGGCACCATCATCGCCCTGGCGATCGGCATCCTGGTGGTGATGCCGGAGCTGAAGATGCCGGCGCTCACGCAGTTCGCCGCCAGCGGCGACGGCCCGGTGTGGAAGGGCGGCCTGTTCCCGTTCCTGTTCATCACCATCGCCTGCGGCGCGGTGTCCGGCTTCCATGCGCTGATCTCCTCGGGCACCACGCCCAAGCTGCTCGCCAACGAGTCGCACATGCGCTACATCGGCTACGGCGGCATGCTGATGGAATCGTTCGTGGCCGTGATGGCGCTGGTGGCGGCCTCGATCATCGACCCGGGCGTGTACTTCGCGATGAACAGCCCGGCCGCCGTGATCGGTGCCGACGTCGCCGCCGCCGCGCACCACATCAGCACCACCTGGGGCTTCGCCATCACCCCGGAGCAACTGACCGCCACCGCGGCGGCGATCGGCGAACCCACCATCCTGCATCGCGCCGGCGGTGCGCCGACGCTGGCGGTGGGCATCGCGCAGATCCTGCACCAGGCCATCCCCAACAGCAGCGACGCGATGATGGCCTTCTGGTACCACTTCGCGATCCTGTTCGAGGCGCTGTTCATCCTCACCGCGGTGGACGCCGGTACCCGCGCCGGACGCTTCATGCTGCAGGACCTGCTCGGCAACTTCATCCCG
Source organism: Xanthomonas sp. LMG 12459 (assembly GCF_009192905.1). NCBI lineage: Bacteria > Pseudomonadati > Pseudomonadota > Gammaproteobacteria > Lysobacterales > Lysobacteraceae > Xanthomonas > Xanthomonas sp. LMG 12459. The sequence continues at coordinate 54,027 of NZ_NSGT01000048.1, read as the reverse complement.
GCGTTGAAGAAGACCGAGTCGTGGACCGCCAACATCATCGGCACCGCCGGCTGCGTGGCCCTGTGGGGCTACCTGCTGTATACCGGCGTGGTCGATCCGTTCGGCGGCATCCAGACGCTGTGGCCGCTGTTCGGCATCTCCAACCAGATGCTGGCCGGCATCGCGCTGATGCTGGGCACGGTGGTGCTGTTCAAGATGAAGCGCGACCGCTACGCCTGGGTGACCGCGGTGCCGGCGGTATGGCTGCTGATCTGCACCACCTACGCCGGCCTGATCAAGATCTTCGACCGCAACCCGTCGCAGGGCTTCATGGCGCAGGCGCACAAGTTCCAGGACGCCATCGCCAGCGGCACCATCACCGCACCGGCCAAGTCGGTGGCGCAGATGCAGCAGATCGTCACCAATGCCTACGTCAACACCGGGCTGACCGTGCTGTTCCTGTGCGTGGTGTTCGCGGTGCTGGTCTACGCGATCAAGACCATTCTTGCCGCGCGCCGCAACCCGCAACGTAGCGACCGCGAGACCGCGTACGTGGCCTTGCAGCCGCACCAGATGGCGGACCTGTAATGGCCGGCGCCCTGGTTCCGGTCGGGCAGTACCAGGCGCACCGCCGGCTATGGCGGCGCCTGGTGCAGACCGCGCGGCTGTGCTGCGGCATTCCCGACTACGACAACTACGTGCGGCACATGCTGGAAAAGCATCCGGACCGCGAGCCGATGGACTACAAGACCTTCTTCCGCGAGCGCCAGGAGGCGCGGTACGGCGGCAAGAGCGGGTTTCGCTGTTGTTGAAAGGCGGGGATTGGGGAGTCGGGATTGGGGATTGGTGGCTGTAATCGTGATGAAAGTGCGGCGATGCTTGCAATGGGCATCGCCGCTTGGCTGTTGTAGGAACGGCTTCAGCCGTGACGCATTACCGACAAGGCATCGCGGCTAAAGCCGCTCTTACGGAGAAGCACGCGGATGCCATGCACTCGCGGCGCCGCTCCCATTCCCCAATCCCGATTCCCCAATCCCCGCTCTTCAGGCCGCCGCGGCGCGCACCAGTTCCGCATAGGTCTGCGGCAGTTCGCGCATGTGTTCCATCACCGCGGCCACGCCGAGCTGGCGCAGGGTCGCGGCGTGCCCGGCGGGAATGTGCGCGGCGCCGGTAAAGCCGATCACGGTCATGCCCGCGGCCAGCGCGGCGCTGGCACCGGTGGCGCTGTCCTCGATCACCAGGCAGCGTTCCGGCGCCACCTCCAGCGTGCGCGCGGCCAGCAGATACACGTCCGGCGCGGGCTTGGGCCGCGCCACCATGTCGGCGCTGAAGATGCGTTCGCCGACACGCTCATGCAGGCCGGCGCGCGCCACCGAGGCGACCACGCTCTCGCGCATGCTGTTGGAGGCGACCGCCAGCGGCAGCGGCAACGCCAGCAAGGCCTCGCGCACACCGTCGATCGGCTGCACCTCGGCGGCAATCAGCGCCTCCGAGCGTGTGCGGATCTCCTGGCACAGGCCCGGCGGCAGCGCCAGCGCGTACTGCCGTTGCACGCGCTGCACGATTTCCTGTGCGGTGAGGCCGAAGCTGCCCGCAAGAAAGCGTTCCAGTTCGGTCCGCGGCACATAGGCGCCCAGCGCGTCGAGCATCACCCGGTCGGCCAGCACTTCGCTGTCGACGAGCACGCCGTCGCAATCGCTGATCAACAGGTCGAAGGGGGTCGCCGTCATTGCGCGCTCCTTTGGAAAACGTCCATTATGCCGCTGCGCACATGTCCCTCGCCTGTGCGGCGCCTGCAGTCGCGGCAGCGCGGCCAATCCCATGCGCACGCGCTGCACACGCCTGCGGCGCTGCCTGTTCGCCCTGCCCGCTCGCGGCAGCGATCGCATCTCGGTGATATCCCGGCCGCCAAGCGTTTGTTTCTGGTTAAACGATGGACCGCCTGGCGGGATGCCACCAGAGATTCGCAGACCGCGTCACAAAACTGGCACAACACCACTGCGATCCGCTGCTAGCATCGGCAACGGCGCCAGGACGTGCGCCGTCATCCCAGGACCGCGAACAGGAAAGGAGCCTTGCATGCGTACGCCCGTCCCCGCCCTGATCGCACTCGCGACCTCGCTGTTCTTCTCGGTCAGTTGCGCCGCACAGTCCGGCGCCAAGGAGCATTCCGCCATGTCAGCCTCGCTGCAGGATCATTCGGTCGCGTTCCGCGACCCCGCACTCGCCGACATCGCCGCCGCCATCGCGCGCGGCGACGTCGCCCGCATCGCCGCCCTGGCGCCCAGCACGGACCTGTCCGCGCACGGCGACCAGAACGTCACCCTGCTCGAATGGGCCATCTGGAACGAACAGCCGCGCGCGCTGGCGGCGCTGCTCGACGCCGGTGCCGACCCGTCGCTGCCCGGCATGGATCAGGAAACCGTGGTGCACATGGCCGCCATGGCCAAGGATCCGCAATACCTGGAGATCCTGCTGCAGCACGGCGCCCCGGTCGACCCGGTGAGCGCGCGCGCGAACTGGACCCCGCTGTTCCGCGCCGTGCAGAGCAAGCGCGACGCGCAGATCGAACTGCTGCTCAAAGCCGGCGCCGACCCGAAGCGGGTCGACGCCACCGGCAACTCGTTGCTGCACCTGGCCGCGCAGAGCAGCGCCGGCAATCCCTGGGTGCCGAAGCTGCTGCAGGCCGGGGTCGATCCGAGCCTGCGCAACGCCCAGGGCAAGACCTTCCAGGCGTACTTCTTCAACACGCCCGAGCGCCTGCTCAACACCAACGCGCAGCAGGTCCGCAACGACGTGCGCGCCTGGCTGAGCGCCCACGCCATCCCGTTGGAAGCAAGCCGCTGACGCGGTCGGTCGCCACATTCGCACGGAGCCGCGCATGAACCAGAACGAGCTTTCCCCGTCCGATCCGTCCACCTCCTTCTCCGACGCCGTCCGCGGCCAGCAGCCGCAGGCCGTGGACCGGCAACTGCCGCCACTGTTGCAGGACCTCTACCACACCGCGGCCGAGCGCCGCGCCGGCGGCGCCGAGACCTTCGCCGCGCTGCCCGACGGCTGGTCGCGCATGGACGACGCCGCGCTGCAGCGCGCCGGCATCGATCCCAGCCTGCAGCACGATGCCAAGAGCGGCTTCGATGCCGCGTTCTACCGCAACCCGCAGGGCAACGTGGTGCTGGGCTTCTGCGGCACCGACGAACTGAAGGACTGGAAACACAACCTCGGCCAGGGCCTGGGCTTTTCCGACTCACAGTACGCCTCGGCGATCCAGCTCGGCAGCCAGGCCAAGCAGGCCTTCGGCGACAACCTGCTGATCTCCGGGCACTCGCTGGGCGGCGGCCTGGCCGCGGCCTCGTCGATGGTCAACGACGTGCCGGCGGTGACCTTCAACGCCGCCGGGGTCAACAACAAGACGCTCGAGCGCGAAGGGCTGGATGCCGACGCGGCCAAGGCCTATGCCGCCGACGGGCTGATCCGCGGCTATCACGTCAAGAACGAACTGCTGACCTACCTGCAGGAAGACAACCTGCTGACCCGCGGCCTGATGCCCGACGCCGCCGGCCACCAGATCCAGCTGCCGGAACCGGACCCGCTGTCGTTCGGCCAGCGCCTGATCCCCGGGATGATGCTCAAGCATCGCCTGGACTTGCACGGCATCGACTCGGTGATGAAGGCCGAGGACCTGGCGCAGAACCAGAGCCAGGGTCAGGTCCAGAGCCAGGGGCAATCCGGTTCGCTGTCGACCGGCAGCCGCCTGTTCAACGACGCGGTGGTGCAGTTGGACGGCCAGCGCGACCGGCTCGGCCTGCACGACGACGCAGCCTTCCTCAACACCGCCGCCAGCGTCGCCGCGCGCGCCGGCCAGGACGGCCTGCAGCGCATCGACCAAGTGCTGCCCAGCCGCGATGGCGACCGACTGTTCGCGGTCCAGGGGCAACCGGAGAACCCGGCGCACCTGCGCAGCCAGGTCCAGACCGCGGCCGCGGCCCACGAGCCGTCGCAGGCCAACGTCGGCCAGTTGCAGCAACAGAACCTGCAGGCGCCGCCACAGCAGCAGGAAGAACGGCAGCGCAGCGTGGCGATGCAGTAGTCGCCGCCACGGGCTCGGTCATGGCAGGCGTCCGCGAGGACGCCTGCCGAATCAGACCAGGACGGCGAAGCGACAGGCATGCTGCGAGCCAAGGTCATCCGACAGGAAACCTTGTGGGTGAGAGCCGCAGCACGCGTAACCCCACCGCAACGCTCGCCTGAAGCGGTCGGCACGAACGCTTACCTTCTGCGGTGGCGCGCCCGCGTGACTCAGCCCGCACCGGCCATCGCGCGCAGGGTGATGCCGACCAGATAGGCCAGGTACGTGCCGGTGGCGTAGCCCATCGTGCCCAGCAGCACGCCGACCGGGGCCAACGCCGGATGGAACGCGGCCGCCACCACCGGCGCCGAGGCCGGGCCGCCGACGTTGCTCTGCGAGCCGATCGCGAAGTAGAAGAACGGCACCCGCAGCAGCTTGCCCAGCGTCAGCAGCAGCAGGACGTGCACGATGAGCCAGATCAGGCCGAGCGCGAAGATCCAGGGCCGGTCGAACAGCGCCAGCAGATCCATCTGCATGCCGATGCAGGCGATCAGGAAATACAGCAGCAGCGTGCCGATGCGCGAGGCGCCGGCGCCCTCGAGCGTGCGCGCGCGGGTGAAGCTGAGCAGCAGGCCGAAGGTGGTCGCCAGCACCACCACCCACACGAACGGCGAGCCGAGGCTGAACTGCTTGGCCCAACTCACGTTCGCGTCGAACCACGCCGCGGTCGGGGTGGCGATCGCATGCGCCAGGCCGACCGCGCCGAAGGCGACGCCGACGATCAGCATCAGGTCGGTGAGGCTGGCCACGCGTTCGTGCTGAGCCTGGAAGTGGGCGATGCGCTGCTTGAGGTCGTCGATGCCGCGGGTGTCGGCGCCCGTGCGCGCATCGATCGCCGGCGCACGTTGCGCAAAGAAGATCAGCAGTGCCATCCACACGTAGCCGACGCCGACATCGACCACCGCGAACTGGCCGAAGGTGGTGGCATCGACCTGGAACACCTCACGCATCGCCAGCATGTTGGCGCCGCCGCCGATCCAACTGCCGGCCAACGCGGCCATGCCGGCCCAGGTGTCGCCGGCCACGGTCACCGGATGCAGCCACTTCATCACCTGGAACGCGACCACCGCGCCGAGCATGATGCTGAAGGACGCGCCCAGGTACATCGCCACCAGCTTCGGCCCCAGCCGCAGGATGCCCTTGAGATCGATGGTGAGGGTGAGCAGCACCAGCGCCGCCGGCAGCAGCACGTCGCGCGCGACCGGGTTGTAGAGCGAATTGTGCTGGCCGTCGATCAGCCCGACGGTGTTGTAGATGCCCGGAATCAGATAGCACAGCAACAGCGCCGGCACGAAGCCGTAGAAGCGCTTCCAGACTCCCGACGGCCGCGCTGCGGTCCAGAACACCGCGCCCAGGGTGGCGGCGATCAGGCCGAAGATGACGATGTCGTTGGTGATCAGGGGCGTCGAGGGCATCGGGCTGTGGCGCGGGGATTCGGGAGTGGGGATTCGTGCGCCGCGGTTGGAGGTTTGGAGGTGTCAACAAAGATCGAAAGAAACACCGGAGGGCTGGTGAATTCGCAGGAGCGACGCGCTGCAAGCACCCTGTTGTTTTTGTGGGAGGGGCTTCAGCCCCGACGCTTTAGCGGTAAGGCGTCGGGGCTGAAGCCCCTCCCACAAGGGCGATCGGGTTACCGGGATCGCGGAAAATCCCGAATCCCGGGACCTGGGCCATGACCGAAAAGGGGCCCGGAATCCCGAGCCCCAGGTCCCCTCACTCCCCGATATGTTGCTTCAGCCAGCCGTTGACCGTGTCGTGCCAGAGGATGCTGTTCTGCGGCTTCAGCACCCAATGGTTCTCGTCCGGGAAGTACAGGAACTTGGACTCGATGCCCTTGCGCTGCAGCGCGCCGAACGCGGCCAGGCCCTGCTCCATCGGGATGCGGAAATCCTGCTGGCCATGGATCACCAGCATCGGCACCTTCCACTTGTCCACGTGCAGGATCGGGTTGAACTTCTCGTAGCCGGCCGGGTTCTGCCACGGCGTGCCGCCGTTCTCCCACTCGCTGAACCACAGCTCCTCGGTGGCGTAGCCCATCATGCGGTTGTCGAACACGCCGTCGTGGTCGACCAGGCACTTCCACGGCTTGTTCCAGTTGCCGGCCATCCAGTAGACCATGTAGCCGCCGTAGCTGGCGCCGAGCGCGCAGGCCTTGTCGCCATTGAGGAAGCCGTACTGCTTCTGCGCCGCGTCCCAGCCCTTCTGCAGGTCTTCCAGCGGGCGGTCGCCCCAGTGCTGGCTGATCGCATCGGTGAAGGCCTGGCCGTAGCCGGTGGAACCGTGGAAGTCGATCATCACCACCGCGTAGCCCTGCCCCGCATAGGTCTGCGGGTTCCAGCGATAGCTCCAGCCGTTGCCGAAGCTGCCCTGCGGGCCGCCGTGGATCAGGAACGCCACCGGATAGGTCTTGCCTTCCTGGTAGTTGTACGGCTTGACCACATAGCCGTGCACGGTGTCGTTGTTCCAGCCCTTGAACGAGAACTGCTCGTAGTCGCCGAACTTCACGTCCGGCAGCAGTTCGCCGGCGCTGGGGGTGATGGCGCGCGGCTGCTGGCCATCGTCGTCGGCGACCACGATCTGGTCGCCGCTCTTGAGGCTGTTGCGGGTGAAGGCCAGGGTGGTGCCGGCCAGGACCGGTGAGCCAACGCTGCCGTCGGCGGCCACGGTACGGACCTTGCCATCGGCCACGTCGACCGCGAACAGCGGGTGCTGGCCCATGTCGTCGGCGGTGGTATAGATGGTCTTGCCGTCGGCCGAGAGCACGAGCTCGCCAGCCGAGCGATCCCACTGCGGGGCGATCTCACGGGTCTTGCCGCTGGCCACGTCCATCGCCATCAGGCCGAAGCGGTCGGCCTCGAAGCCGGGGCGCTTCATCGCGCGGTAGAACAGCGTCTTGCCGTCGGCGGAGAACACCGGGCCGGCGTCCCAAGCCGGGTTGGACGCGGTCAGGTTGACCGGCGCGGCCTTGCCGGCGGCGTCCAGCCGGTACAGGTCGAAGTTGGTCGACCACGGTTCTTCGCGGCCGGCCACGCGCACGCTGGCGACCAGCGACTGCCCGTCCGGCGCCCAGGTGTAGTCCTCACTGCCGCCGAACGGCTTGGAGGGGATGTCGCCGGCCAGGGTCACGCTGACCGCCGAGGCGCCGGCCACCGGCTTGGCCTTGGCGCCGGCCGGCAGCGGCGCGACGAACAGGCTGTTGCGGCGGCCGTCGTTCCAGGTATCCCAGTGGCGCACGAACAAGTGGTCGAACACCACGCCGGTGGCCTTGGACTGCTTCTTGGCGTCCAGGCGCTTCTGCGTACAGGCCAGGTCCGAGCCGCAGTCCTGGAACACGCCGGCGCTGAAGGCCACGCGGTCGCCCTGCGGGGCGATGCGGTAGCTGTCCACGTCCAGCGCGAAATCGGTGAGCTGGCGCGGCGCGCCGCCGGCCAGCGGCAGCGCGTACAGCTGCTGGCGGCCGGACTTGGCGCTGAGGAAGTAGACGGTCTTGCCGTCGGCCGACAGTTCCGGCGAATTGACGTTCCAGCCTTCCGGGGTCAGCCGCTTCGGCGGCGCCGCATCGCGGGTGCGCAGGTCGCGCAGCCACAGGCTGGTGTTGGACTTCTCCAGCGCCTTGTCCATCTGCCGCTTGGCGAAGATCACCGTGCCGCCGTCGGGCGTCAGCAGCGGCGAGGACACCCGGTCCAGCGCGACCATGTCGCGAACTTCGAAACCGCGGGTGGCGGCCAGCGCGGGCAGCGCGGTCAGCAGGGCCAGGGGCAGCAAGGCGTAGCGCAGGGTCATCGGGCGTCTCCGGAACACGGCAAAACGTCGATGGTAGGGGCCGCGGTGGGCGTGGCGCAAAGGACTGAAGTCATGGAGGGGCTGGGAATGGGGAATCGGGATTGGGGATTGGGAAGAGCGAGGTGCTGGCTCGGCTGTGATTACGAAGACCCGCACTGACCCGGTTTCGGATAGCAAGCGGACCGTGGCCATACCGCGGCCGGATGAGCGTGGTGGATCGGGAGTGGCCGCGAGGCACTGATACGGCGAAGTGCAGCAGGACGGTGCCGAAGCTGGCCTTGGTGGCGAGGCGGACCGCGGGAGGCGCACGCGGCCGGGGCAAGATTCGGTCTTTGCGACCCACGCGGCGCGGAGCAGCCAGCGAGAAGCTTGCGGGATCGGCACGTGCGGCGCGCGGGCCCGGCCGGAAAAAGCGAAGCCCGGCGCGGGGCCGGACTTCGGATGTTGCGTTGCAGGAGGCGATTGCGCCGGTTACGTGCGCGGCGCGGCCGCGGCTTCGCCCTTGCGGCCGGTGCGGTACAGCAGCCAGCCGACGAAGGCCAGCAGCGCCAGGCCGTACCACTGGTTGAGGTGGAATGCTTCCGGCAGCGCCAGCACGTCGGCGCGGCCCGAGGCCACGATCGGCACCGCGATCGCAATGCCCATCAACGCCTCACCGGTGATCAGGCCCGCGGCGAACAGCGTGCCTGGGCGGTGCACGCGATCGCGGCCCTCCTCGTCATCAGCGCGGATCTTGTGGAAGCGCTCGACCAGGTGGGTCAGCAGGCCGCCGAGGAAGATCGGCACCATCAGCTCCAGCGGCAGGTAAATGCCGATCGCCGCGGCCAGCACCGGCACGCGGAAGCGCTTGCCGGTCTTCTTCAGCCACTCGTCCAGCGCGATGATCGCCGCACCGACGCCGGCACCGATGCCGATCATGGTCCACGGCAACTCGCCGCCGAACAGGCCCTTGGCCACCGACGCCATCAGCGTGGCTTGCGGCGCCGCCAGCGCATTGGGATGCTGCGGCGTGGCTGCGCCGATGCCATAGGCCTGGGCCAGCAGATTCAGCACCGGCGCCATGATCAACGCGCAAGAGAACGCGCCGATCGCGAGCATCAGCTGCTGCTTCCACGGCGTGGCGCCGACCAGGTAGCCGGCCTTCAGATCCTGCAGGTTGTCGCCGCCCACCGCCGCGGCGCAGCACACCACTGCGCCGATCATGATCGCGGCGACCGCGCCGATCGGCGAATCGCGCCCGAGCAGCAGCACCAGCACCGCCGAGGCGAACAGGATGGTGGAGATGGTGATGCCGGAGACCGGGTTGTTCGACGAGCCGATCAGGCCGGCCAGGTAGCCGGACACCGAGACGAACAGGAAACCGGCGACGATCATGATGAGGGTCATCGGCACGCTGACGTGCCACTGGCCGACGATGGCCTGGTACAGGCCCAGCAGCGGCAGCGTGCACAGCAGCAGCGCGACCAGCATCCACTTCATCGGCAGGTCGCGATCGGTCTCGGCCACCGCGGCGCCGCCGGTGCTCTTGCGCGCCGCCGCGAAGCCGCTCTTGACGCCCGACAGCAGCGACTTGCGCAGCGAGAACAGCGTCCACACGCCGCCGATCAGCATCGCGCCCACGCCCAGATAGCGCACCTTGGCCGCCCAGATGCCGAACGCCGCTTCGGCCGCCGGCGCATTGACCAGGCTCTGCGCCAGCGCCGGGTCGGAGCCCATGAAGAACTGCTGGTACAGCGGGATGGCCAGATGCCAGGACAGGATCGAGCCGGACAGCACCACGATGCCGACGTTGAGCCCGACGATGTAGCCCACGCCCAGCAACGCCGGCGACAGATTGGTGCCGACGTAGCCGACCATCTTGCTGCTGCCGATGTACGCGGCCTGCGCCCAGGTATCCGGAATCACCTTCAGGCCGCTGGCCGCGCCGAGCTTGACCAGCCCGCCGATCGCCGCCGACAGGCCCAGGATCTTCAGCCCCGGCCCGGGATTCTCACCGGCCTTGAGCACTTCCGCGGCGGCCTTGCCCTCCGGGAACGGCAGCGGATCCTCGACGATCATCGAGCGCCGCAGCGGCACCGAGAACAGCACCCCGAGCAGGCCGCCCATGCCGGCGATGCCCAGCACCCACCAGTACTTGAAGTCCGGCCAGTAGCCCATGATCACCAGCGCCGGGATGGTGAAGATCACCCCCGCCGCGATCGAGGAACCGGCCGAGGCGCCGGTCTGCACGATGTTGTTCTCGAGGATGGAACCGCCGCCGAGCAGGCGCAGCACCCCCATCGACACCACCGCCGCCGGAATCGCGGTGGCGATGGTCAGGCCGGCGAACAGACCGAGGTAGGCATTGGCGGCGGACAGCACCACGGCCAGCACGATCGCCAGCACCACGGCACGGAACGTGAGCTGGCGCGGCGCGGCAGCGTTGTTCATGGTTACCCCTGAAACGACAAAAACGCTTTGCACGCTAGCGTCTGGGGCCGGGCAAGTCCAGCATCGCGGTGCCCAGCTTGTGGCACATGCCTGGGGGCGGGGATTGGGAATTTGGGATTTGCAGAGGCTGAGGCAGCTAATAGCCCCTCTCCCGTCGGGAGAGGGGTTGGGGTGAGGGTACGGCGGCACGCAGCGCGCCCCAGCCATGCAGGCGCTGCCCAACCCTCATCCGCCCCTTCGGGGCACCTTCTCCCAAGGGGAGAAGGAACAGCAGTAGCCCCTCTCCCATCGGGAGAGGGGTTGGGGTGAGGGTACGGCGGCACTCAGCAAACCCCAACCATGCAGGCGCTGCCCGACCCTCATCCGCCCCTTCGGGGCACCTTCCCCCCGAGAAGGGGGCCGTGGTCCCGACGGGAGAAGGAGCGGCGTTAGCCCCTCTCCCACCGGGAGAGGGGTTGGGGTGAGGGTACGCCCGCCGCCGAACCATCCATGCCGCGCGCCACCATTCGAGCAAGCGCCCGCCCGCCTATACTCCGCCGCTGCCTTCCTGCGCCGAGAGTCGCCGTGTCCGTGTCCTCCCTGCCGCTGCGCGACGCGCGCGACGATTTCCTCGGCCATCCCAAGGGCGTCTACGTCTGCTTCTTCACCGAGATGTGGGAGCGCTTCTCCTTCTATGGCATGAAGGCGCTGCTGTTGCTGTACCTCACCAAGTACCACCTGTTCGGCGACGACGCCGGGCTCGACCTGCTCGGCGCCTACGGCGGCCTGGTGTACTGCGTGCCGGTGCTCGGCGGACTGCTCGCCGACCGCTGGCTGGGCATGCGCAAGGCGGTGGTGTTCGGCGGCCTGCTGCTGGTGCTCGGCCACATCGGCATGGCCTTCGAGGGCCACGCCGCCACCCGGGTCAACGGCGAAGTGGTGCGCGACACCACGTCCCTGGGCGTGACCTACCTGTCGCTGGCACTGATCATCATGGGCGTGGGCTTCCTCAAGCCCAACATCTCCACCATCGTCGGCAAGCTGTATCCGGCCGACGACCCGCGCCGCGACGCCGGCTTCTCGCTGTTCTACGCTGGCATCAACCTCGGCGCGCTGTTCGCCTCGCTGGTCTGCGGCTTCCTGGGCGAGGCCTACGGCTGGCGCTACGGCTTCGGCGCGGCCGGCATCGGCATGCTGCTCGGCCTGGGCATGTTCCTGTGGGGCCAGAAATACCTGCACGGCCACGCCGAACCGGCGCAGCCGGCGCTGCTGCGCGAGCGCGTGCTTGGCGTGCCGCGCGAATGGGCGATCTACCTGTGCGCCGCGCTGGGCGTGCTGCCGGTGGCCGCGCTGATGTGGGCCGCGGCCAACGGCGCTTTCAGCCTGGGCGGGGAAATTTCCCTGGCCCTGCTGCTGATGCTGCTGGTGCTCGGCGCGGTGCTGCTGTGGTTCGCCTGGTTCACCGGCACCCAGTGCACGCCGGTGCAGCGCCAGCAGATGATCGCGCTGATGGTGCTGATCGCGATGGCGCTGGTGTACTTCACCCTGTACGAGCAGACCTACGGCTCGTGGGTCACCTTCACCGACCGGCTGATGACCAAGGACATCGTACCGTCGCTGGTGATCCGCGGCGGCACGCCCCTGCCCTGGTCGATCGCCTCGTTGCTGCTGGCGCCGCTGGGTTTCGTGCTGGCGGCCTCGCTGTCCGACCGCCGCCCCGGCTCGTCGGCGCCGCGGCGGCTGTTCGTCGCGGTCAGCGCGCTGATGCTGCTGTTCCTGATCCGCGACTGCCTGGTGCTGCCGCAAACCGCCGGCTCGCTGACCTATCTGGGCGCGCTGTTCCTGGTGTTGCTGGCGCCGCTGTTCGCCGCGCTGTGGGCGTGGTTGGCGCGGCGCGGACGCGAGCCGTCCAAGCCGGCCAAGTCGGCGATGGGACTGTTGTTGGCCGGCCTGTCCTTCGTGCCGCTGGCACTGGCCGCGCAACAGGTCGGCACGACCGGACAGATGGCGAGCGTGTGGTGGTTGGTGCTGGCCTACTTCGTGCTGGAGGCCGGCGAAATGTGCCTGTCGCCGGTCGGCCTGTCGGCGGTGACCCAACTCGCGGTGCCGCGCGTGGTCAGCCTGATGATGGGCACCTGGTTCCTGGCCACGGCGTTCTCCGAGGCGCTGGCGGCGCTGTTCGGCAAGCTCGCCGCGATCGAGGTGCCGGATGGCCAGACCCTCAACATCGCCGACGCCGCGGCCAAGTACGCGCACCTGTTCTGGCTGCTGCTGTGGATCGGCGTGGGCTGTGCGGTGCTGGCCTTCCTCGCCGCGCCGCTGCTGCGGCGGATGATGCACGGGGTGCGCTGAGCGGATTGCCATTGAGGTCGCATCATTGCGACCGCGATTTCGCCGCAACGGGCGTCAGGCCCAGCTGCCGACCAATCAAGGCAAGTGCGGTCCGGACCTGCCCCGGACCGCACTGACGTCGTGCACCTGCGATGCGTGCCGTGCAGGCACGCATCGCCAAGCGGACCACTACGGCTTCGCTGCTGCCGCCGGCGCCGCCTGCGCACCGCCCAGCGACTTGCTCAGGAAGGCCAGCAGCCGGGTGTAGAACTCGCGACGATGCGCCTCGGTGTAGAAGCCATGGCCCTCGGTCGGGACGTACAGCGTTTCCACCTGCACCCCTGCCTTCTTCAACGCCGCTTCCATCTTCTTGGAATGCTGGATGGGCGCACGCTCGTCCTCGCCACCCGCCGCCAAGAACACGGGCACCTTGATCTTGTCGGCCAGATTGACCGGCGAAATCGCGGCCAATCCATCGCCCGTCCCCATCCATTCGCGCAAGAAATTCTGGCTGGCATCGCGCAGCTGGGCATCGCCCCTGACATACATCATCGGCAGGTCGTAGACACCGACATAGCCGGCCGCGCAGCGATACAGCGTCGGCTCCTTGGCCACGCCCATCAACGACGCATAGGCGCCGTAGCTGGCGCCGTACATGCAGATGCGCTGCGGGTCCGCGATACCTTGGTCGATCGCCCAGCGGGTGGCATCGGTGACGTCGTCCTGCATCTTGCCGCCCCATTGGCCTGCGCCGGCCTGCTGGAAAGCGCGCCCGTAATTGCCGGAACCCCGATAATTGACCTGCAGCACCGCGTAACCGGCGCTGGCCAGGATCTGCGCATCCTCATCGAACATGCCGTTGTCGAAGATCCCGAACGGTCCGCCATGCGGCATCACCACCATCGGCACCTTGCCGGACTTGGCCGCCGCCGGCAGGGTCACGAACCCATGCAGTGGCAGGCCATCTCGCGCCTGCAACGCGACCGGCCGCACCTCGGCCAGCTTCGGCGGCTGCAGTGCCGCACGGCGTGCGAACACGAAATCGGCCTTCTTGGCGACGGTGTCGAACAGGTAGAACTCGCCCGGATTGCGACCGGACTGCACGTTGACCAGGTTGAGCCGGCCGTCGCGCGTGCTGGAGGTGACATAGACTGCCTGCCCCGGGAAGGCCGCTTCCAGCGAGCGCTGGGTCTTGGCTTCGGGCGAGGCGTCATCGAAAAACAGGCTCCGCGGCTTGTCGCCCAGCACTTCGATCCCGACCGGGACATGGGTGCCATGGCGATACATGATCCGATAGGGATCGGCCAGCACATCGCGTGCCACCACCTTGCGCTCGCCGCTGTCAGTATTCCACGACTCGATGACGTCACTCCCCTTCGCCTGCTGTACCTGCAGATACGCGACATGCCCGTCTTCGGAAAAACCGATCGGCGTCTCCACGTGATGGCTGACGTTTTCGTCATTGATCAGCTTCCAGTCGCTGCCCTGCGCATCGCGATAGAACAGCTTCTTGGCATTGTCGGCATCCGCGCCCAAGGCGAAGCGCACCTTGCCTTGCTCATCGCTGTAGAAATCGGCGCCGCGCACCTTGGGCGAACCGGTCAGCAACCGCCGGCGGCCGCTATAGACGTCCATGATTTCGGTGCGGCTGTAAGGATCCTGGCTGGTGCTGAACGGCTGCGCCTGGATGATGACGTTGCGGTCGTCGCCGGGCAGCGAACCAACGAAATACGCGGCAACCTTCTCCACCTTCTTGGTCTGGATCAGCGTCCCCGGCCCGTTGCCGGTCACGCGCTGGCCCACCAACAGCTCGGCCGCCCCGCCGTCGGCGTTGATCGCAAACAGTTCCCCGGTCCCCCAGGGCCGATCCCGCTGCCCGATCTTCTGGACCATGTTGAACAGCACGCGCGTGTCGTTGACCCACACGAAATCGGAGACGTGGGTGTTCTTCTCCATCGAGAAGCTGCCGACGATCTTGTTGTCGGAGCGGCGCATGATCGCCAGCGCGGTCCGATCCTCCAGCGGCACCGTCGCCGCGTAGTACTCGCCGGTCGGCGACAACTTCAGCGTTTCGACCTGCTCCTTGACCAGATACGGCGCCAGATCCACCTGCGCCCATGCATTCCCCGCTCCCAGCAGACACAACAACGCGACTGCGTGCAGTCCCCTCTTCATTCCCTGTTCCCCTGTTCCTGTTGGCGTGACGTATGCGTGAAGTCTAATCCAGGCGCTTGTCCGATGGCGTACCGGAAGCTGGGCGCCGACCTCAGGCGACGACGGGGCTGGAAACTGAAAAAGCGCGCTGCCCGGAGGCCGCACGCCCGTCACCAGCCGCGAAAACGGCGGCGCGCACCGGTCAGGCGCATCGCCGCCGCCCTGACGTCATCTACTGTCTCGGCGTGCCGGTCGACCCGCGCACCATCAAGCTGAAGTCCAGCGTCTGCTGCAGCGGCACGTCCACCCGTTCGATGATGGCAAGCAGCAGGTTGACCGCGCGGACACCGATCTCCCGCATCGGCTGCCTGATGGTCGTCAATGGCGGCGTGAGGTAACTGGACGAGGCCAGATCGTCGAAGCCGACGATGGACAGGTCGTCCGGCACGCGGATTCCCAGGTCCCGGCAGGCCGCCAGGGCGCCCAGTGCCATCTGATCGCTGAAGCAGAAGATCGCGGTCGGCGCGGGTGTACGACCCAATAGCGCCATCGCCGCCGCATGGCCGGATTCCACGGAGAAGTCGCCCGGCACGACGGTCAGGTTGCGCAAGCGACCGCGCGCCTTGGCGCAGGCGCGAACTCCTTCCAGTCGCTGCTGATGCAGGGGATTGTCGGGCGGACCGCCCACCACGGCGATCCGCACGTGCCCCAGTCCATACAGGTGTTCCATCACGGCGCGCGCGGCGGCCGCGTTGTCGATGTGGACGCTGGGAATCCCCAGCGCCGGGTCGAACTCGCAGCCGTTGACCACCGGCGCGGCGCCGCCCTGCTGCTTGACGATCTCACGCGCCGTCGGCGGCAAGCGGTGCCCCAGCACGATCAGGCCGTCCGCCTCGTTGCGTGGGAGCATCTGCGCGTAGCGCTCCTCGCGGTCGGGCTGGTGCTGGGTATCGCCCAGCAGCACGGCGTAGCCGACCGCCTGCGCGGCGTCTTCCGCGCCCTGCAGGATCTGGGCGAAGAAGGGATTGGCGATGTCCGGGACGGTGACCAGGAGCTTGCCGCTGCGCTGGGTCTTGAGCGTCCTGGCCACCGCGTTGGGGACATAGCCCAGCGCGGCGGCGGCCTGCTCGATGCGCGCGCGCGTGGCGGGCAGGACTTTTTCCGGCCGGGAGAGCGCCCGCGACACGGTGCCCGCGGTGACTCCGACGTGCTTTGCGATGTCGTAGATGGTTGTCGCCATGAACTGAACTCTTGTGTCTGCTGTGCAGTGCACAACGGGTCTTGCGGGAGGCCCATGCTAGGATGATTCAATCGATTGCATGAGGGCGAATCACGTTGAAGACGCTCAAGGGTCCAGCGCTGTTCCTGGCACAGTTCATCGCCGACACACCTCCCTTCAATCGCTTGGACACGCTGGCCGAATGGGCCGCGGGCCTGGGCTATTCTGGCCTACAAGTACCGACCAGCGCGCCCCACCTGTTCGATCTGGCCCAGGCCGCGCACAGCCAGGCGTACTGCGACGACCTCGCCGGCATGCTGGCCGGGCATGGCCTGCAGATCACCGAGCTGTCCACCCACCTGCAGGGACAGCTGGTCGCCGTCCACCCCGCCTACGACGGCCTGTTCGACGGCTTCGCACCGCCGGACAAGCGCGGCAACCCCGCCGCCCGCCAGGCCTGGGCGGTGGAGCAGTTGCAGTTGGCCGCCAAGGCCAGCCAGCGCCTGGGACTGACGGCGCATGCCACGTTTTCCGGCGCGCTGGCCTGGCCCTACTTCTATCCCTGGCCGCAACGCCCGCCCGGACTGGTGGAAGAAGCCTTCGCCGAGCTCGGCCGGCGCTGGCGTCCGATCCTGGATGCCTTCGACGCCTGCGGCGTGGACCTGTGCTTCGAGATCCACCCGGGCGAGGACCTACACGACGGCGCCACCTTCGAGCGCTTCCTCGACGTGGTCGACCAGCACCCCCGCGCCAAGATCCTGTACGACCCCAGTCACCTGCTGCTGCAGCAGATGGACTACCTGGGTTTCATCGATCGCTACCACGCGCGCATCGGCATCTTCCACGTCAAGGACGCGGAGTATCGCGCCAGCGCGCGCAGCGGCGTCTATGGCGGCTACCAGGACTGGATCGATCGTCCGGGGCGGTTCCGTTCGCTCGGGGATGGCCAGATCGATTTCAAGGCGATCTTCTCCAAGTTCGCGCAATACGATTTCCCGGGCTGGGCGGTGCTGGAGTGGGAGTGCTGCCTGAAGCATCCGGAAGATGGAGCACGCGAGGGGGCCGCGTTCATTCGCGACCACATCATCCGCGTGACCGAACGCGCCTTCGACGATTTCGCCGATAGCGGCGCCGATCCGGCATCGCTGCGCCGCATGCTGGGAACCTGAGTCATCACCGCCCTGGGAGGGGACGCCATGACGCACACCATGTCGCGCTTGGGCGCGATGATGTTTCTGCAGTTCTTCATCTGGGGCGCCTGGTTCGTGACCCTGGGAACCTACCTGGTGCAGGGGCCGCTGCACGCCAGTGCGAGCCAGGTGGCGACGGCGTTCCTCAGCCAGTCCATCGGCGCCATCGTCGCGCCGTTCCTGGTCGGCCTGATCGCCGATCGCTACTTCGCGGCGCAGCGCATCCTGGGAGTGCTGCATCTCGCCGGTGCGGTACTCATGTGGCTGGCATCCACGGCGACGAGCTTCGGCGTGTTCTTTGCCTGCGTGATGGGCTACATGCTGCTGTTCATGCCGACGCTGGCACTGGCCAACAGCGTGGCGATGCGGCACATGCAAGCGCCGGAAAAGCAGTTCCCGCCGGTGCGCGTGGCCGGCAGCGTCGGCTGGATCGTGGCCGGCGTGCTGATCGGCTGGCTGGGCTGGGAACAGGCGCATCGGCTCGAGCTGACCTTCCGGATGGCGGCGCTGGCCTCGCTGGCCCTGGGCCTGTACGCCTTCACCCTGCCGCACACGCCGCCGCTGGCGCGACAGCGCGATGCCGGGCTGGGACAGATCCTGGGGCTGGACGCGCTGCGACTGCTGAAGTCGCGCTCCTATCTGGTGTTCTTCCTGGCGTCCATCGCCATCTGCATCCCGCTGGCGTTCTACTACAACTTCACCAACCCCTATCTCAACGACCTGGGCGTGCGCGGCGCGGCCGGCCTGCAGTCGCTGGGCCAGGTGTCCGAAGTCCTGCTGATGCTGGCCATGCCGTTCCTGTTCGTGCGGCTGGGAGTCAAGACGATGCTGGCGGTGGGCATGGCGGCGTGGGTGGTGCGCTACGCGATGTTCGCCTTCGGCGATGCGGGCGGCGGCTTTTCCCTGCTGGTGATCGGCATCGTGCTGCATGGCATCTGCTACGACTTCTTCTTCGTCACCGGCCAGATCTACACCGATGCGCACGCCGGCCCGGCCGCTCGCAGCAGCGCGCAGGGCTTCATCACCCTGGCCACGTACGGCGTGGGCATGCTGATCGGCACCTTCCTGTCCGGCGCGGTGGTGGAGCACTACACCACCGCCACAGGTCCGGACTGGCAGCGGATCTGGCTGTTCCCGGCCGGCGTCGCGCTGCTCGTGCTGGTCGCCTTCCTGCTGCTGTTCCGCGACCGGCCCGCCGTCGCGGCCGCACGCTCCGCACCTTGAGGATCCCCCCGATGCCCAAGCTTGGAATCGCCATCGTCGGCACCGGCATGATCGGCGCCGTGCACCGTCGCGCGGCACTACTGGCGGGCGCCTCGGTCCGCGGCGTCGCCGCCTCGTCCCCGCAGCGCGCACGCGAGGTGGCGCAATCGTGGGATGTCCCGCATGCGTATCGCGATATCGAGGAGGTGGTCGCCGATCCGCAGGTGCAGATCGTGCACGTCTGCACGCCCAACCATCTGCACCGCGCCATGGCGCAGGCGGCGCTGGACGCCGGCAAGCACGTGATCTGCGAGAAGCCGCTGGCCACCACGCTGGAGGATGCGCGGGCGCTGGCGGCCCTGGCCCGCGCGACCGGGCTGGTCGCCACGGTGCCCTTCGTCTACCGCTACCACCCGGTGGTCCGCGAGGCGCGCGCCCGCATCGCCCAGGGCGAACTGGGGCCGCTGCGCCTGATCCACGGCAGCTATCTACAGGACTGGCTGCTGGATCCTGCCAGCAACAACTGGCGTGTGGACCCGGCGCTGGGCGGCGCGTCGCGCGTGTTCGCCGACATCGGCTCGCACTGGTGCGACCTGGTGGAATGGGTGAGCGGCGAGCGCTTCGCCGAGGTCAGCGCGGCGTTCGCGACGGTGATCGCCGAGCGCGGCACCAACACCGGGCAGAGCTTCACCACGCCGGCGGCGGGCGGCGCGATGCAGGCGGTCTCCAGCGAGGACGTGGCCATGGCGATGCTCCGAACCGGCGCGGGCACGCTGGCTTCGTTGACGGTCAGCCAGGTCTCGGCGGGGCGCCGCAATCGTCTCTGGTTCGAGATCGATGGCGCCCAGGCCAGCGTGGCGTTCGACCAGGAGGACGCCGAACGCCTGTGGATCGGCTGGCCGGACCAGCGCGAGGAAGTCTTCGTGCGCGGACCGGGTGCCGGCAGCGCCGAACAACGCCGGCTGGCGACGCTGCCGGCCGGGCACGCGCAGGGCTACGGCGATTGCTTCGAGGCGTTCGTCGCCGACACCTACCGCGCCATCGACGGCGAGCGGCCGGACGGCCTGCCCACCTTCGACGACGGGCTGCGCTCGGCGCTGATCGTCGATCGCGTCATCGCATCGGCCAGGACACGCGGCTGGACATCCATCGACTGACTCCCGGGAGGACTTCTTGATGAACACAGCGACACGCAGAACCGCGACCCTCGCACTGCTGCTCTTCGCGGCCCTGCCCGCCTTCGCACGCGACGCCGCCGGCCAGGAGGCGCCCATCGCGGTGCAGATGTACTCGCTGCGCAACGCCGGCACGCTCGACCAACAGTTGAAGATCGTCCGTGACGCCGGCGTGGGCGCGGTGGAAACGGTCGGCACGCAGAACATGAGCGCGGTGGAACTCAAGCAACTGCTGGACAAGTATTCGATCAAGGCGATCTCCTCGCACGTGCAGCTGGCCGACCTGCGCAAGGACCTGGACGGCGCGGTGGCCTTCAACCGCTCGATCGGCAACACAACGCTGGTGGTGCCTTACCTGGACCAGAAGGAGCGGCCCACCGATGCCGCAGGCTGGACCGCACTGGGCAAGGAGCTGGGCCAACTCGCGACGCGGGCACGCGCCAAGGGCATGCGCCTGGCCTATCACAACCACGATTTCGAGCTGGTCGATTTCGGTGGCAAGACCGGCCTGGAACTGCTGTTCGCCGCGGCCGGCCCCGATCTCAAGACCGAGCTGGACCTGGCGTGGGTCGCGCGCGCGGGCTACGACCCGGCGGCGATGCTGGGCAAGTTCAAGGGCCGCATGTTCGCGGTCCACGCCAAGGACAACGCACCGAAAGGCCAGGCCCAAGACGAAGGCGGCTTCGCCGCGGTCGGCAAGGGCGTGCTGAACTGGAACGCGATCCTGCCTGCCGCGGCGGCGAGCGGCGTGCAGTGGTACATCATCGAGCACGACCAGCCGCGCGACCCGGCCAGCGTCGTCCGGACCAGTGCGGAGTACCTGCGCGAACATCTGCCCGCCAGCACACAGCGCTAGCACGCAAAGGAGTTCCGCTTGAAAACGATCACGACGATGGCCGTGGTGCTGCTGGGGGCGACGCTTGCGCCCAAGGCCTGGTCCAAGGACGACCCGGCGGCCGGCGCGCAGCTCTATGCGAACCATTGCACGGCCTGCCATGGCGCGAATCGCGCAGGCGTCCCGCCCACCTTCCCCGCGCTGACCGACGTGGGCAAGCGCCTGCAGCCCGCGCAGATCAAGGAGAAGATCCGCAACGGCGGCGGGCTGATGCCGCCGTTTTCGCAGCTGTCGCAACAGGAGGTCGACGACCTCGCCAGCTTCCTGGCGCAGTAGGGCGCGCCCTCCATTCCCGAGTATGCCGCGTTGGGCGCGGCATACCCGGGATCGCCGACACGCCCCAGGCGATCGGCGCCGACTGCGCGCCGGCGCTACAGCTCGCGCACCCAGATGTTGCGGTAGCTGACCTTGGAATCGTGCTCCTGCAGGAAGATCGGCGCGCATCCATGCGGCGCATACGACGGCGCGCCGATGTATTCGGTCTTGCCCGCCAGCACGGTGTCGTTCTGCACCAGCACGCCGTTGTGCAGGACGGTGATGCGGGCGGGTGACGTGAGCCCGCCGCCCTGCGAGAAACGCGGCGCCTTCCAGATGATGTCGTACACCTGCCACTGGCCCGGCGCACGCGAGGCATTCACCAGCGGAATGGCCTGCTTGTAGATCGCACCGGCCTGGCCATTGGCATAGGTCGGATTGTCGTAGCTGTCGAGCACCTGCAACTCATACAGTTCCTGCAGGAAGATGCCGCTGTTCCCGCGCTGCTGGCCGTCGAATCCGCGCGTCGCAGTGGGCGTACGCCATTCCACGTGCAACTGGATGTCGCAGAAGCCTTGCTTGGTGCGGATGCCCTTGCTGCCCGGCACCACGGTCATTGCGCCGTCGGCGACGCTCCAGGGCACGCGTCCGCCCTGCTCCGACTCCCAGGCCGACAGATCCTTGCCGTCGAACAGCACGATCGCGTCGGAGGGCGCGCCGCCCGGGGGCGTGGCCACGGTCGCGGGCACGGGCTTCCACACTTCGGTCTTGGCAGGATCGCGTGCGGGGTCGCCGTCGGCCTGCGCGACCGCAGGCGCCACGGCCAGCAGGCAGGCCGCCATCAGCAGGGTTCTGGTCATCGTGTTTCCAGGAAAAGGAGGAAGGGCGAAGCGTGGCGCTCCATCAGCCGGTGGCCCAGGCGGGCGTGCCGGGAACGTAGGTGATGTCTTCATAGCGGCCCGGCACGGCGACGTAGCGCAGCACTTCGGTCGCGCCGACCTCGGAGGTGAAGAAGCCGAAGATGGTCAGCTGCTTGATCATGGTGAAGGGATGCGGCATCGCGTCCGCCGCGTCGGCGGTGCCGGTGTCGGTCACGTCGACGGCCTTTGCCCTGGCCTCCGCATCCAGGGCGCGCAGCAGTTCGGCGCGCGCCTGCGGGGTGAGCGACACGAATCGGCCGCCGGCACGTTTGTCGATCTCGGCCAGGCCGGCGCGGAACGTCGCCTGCTGCCGCGGGGTGTAGCAGTCGGTGACGAATTTCGCCATGAATGCACCGGCACCGGCGTCCTTCGCCCCCGGCGTCTTGGTCCGCGGCAGGATGGTCTCGGCGATCTCGTCCAGCGTGCCGATCTCGGCGGCGGAGAACAGCACCTTCGTCCCCGCGGCCGACGCCTGTGCCGGGGCGAGCGCGGGCAGGCCGACCATCGCCGCGCCCGTGGCGGCAAAGATCATCTTCAGCAGTTCGCGACGTTCCATCACAGGTTCCCCGCTTTCAGTTCGCGCACGGCATGATCGGCGGCACGTGCGGTCAGCGCCATGTAGGTCAGCGAAGGGTTCACGCAGCCGCTGGAGGTCATGCAGGCGCCATCGGTCACGTAGACGTTCGGTGCGTCCCACACCTGGTTGTACTGGTTCAGCACGGAGTTCTTGCGATCCCGGCCCATGCGCGCGGTGCCCATCTCATGGATGCCCTTGCCCGGCGCGTAGTCGCCATCGTGCATCTTCACGTCCTTGACGCCGGCCGCCTCCAGCATCTCGGCGGCATCGGCGGCCATGTCCTTGCGCATGGCCTTTTCGTTCTCGCGCATGGCGACGTCCATCGCCAGCACCGGCAGCCCCCATTTGTCCTTGCGCTGCGGGTCCAGGCGAATCGTGTTGTCGTGGTGCGGCAGCATTTCGCCGAATCCGGTCATGCCGATGCTCCAGTCGCCTGGCACGGTCAGCGCCTCCTTCAGGTCGGCGCCGATGTTCAGCTCGGCGATCTCGCGCGACCAGCCGGTGCGGCTCGCACCGCCCTGGTAGCCGAAGCCGCGCAGGTAACCGCGCTTGTCCATGGCGACATTGCGGAACCGGGGGATGTAGAAGCCGCAGGGACGGCGGCCGAAGTAGTACTTGTCCTCGTAGCCCTCGACCCGGCCGGAGGCACCGGCGCCGAAATGATGGTCCATCACGTTGTGCCCGAGCTCGCCGGATGACGACCCCAGGCCGCCGTCCCAGACGTCGGTGGCCGAGTTCATCAGCAGCCAGGTCGAATTGAACGAGGACGCATTGAGGAAGATGACATTGGCCGTGTACTGGTAGGTCTGTCCGCTCTCGGCATCGATGATCTCCACGCCGCGCGCACGCTTGCGGTCCTTGTCGTAGAGCACCTCCTTGACGATCGAGAACGGCCGCAGGGTCAGGTTGCCCGTCTTCATGGCCGCTGGCAGCGTGGCCGCCTGGGTCGAGAAATAGGCGCCGAAGGGACAGCCCAGGATGCACTTGTTGCGATACTGGCAGTTGACGCGGCCCTGCTCGACCTTGGGCTGGGTGATGTTGGCGGTACGCGAGTGGATCAGGTGCCGGGTGCCGCCAAAGGCCTTCTTGATCCGCGCGGCGACGTCCTTCTCGACGATGTTCAGCGGGATCGGCGGCAGGAACTCGCCGTCCGGCAACACGTCAAGTCCCTCGCGCGTGCCGGCGATGCCGGCGAACTTCTCCACGTGGTCGTACCACGGCGCGAGGTCGGCGTAACGGATCGGCCAATCGGTGGCGATGCCGTCCTTCAGGTTCGCCTCGAAATCCAGGTCCGACAGGCGATAGCTCTGCCGTCCCCACATCAGCGAGCGGCCGCCCACGTGATAGCCGCGGAACCAGTCGAATCGCTTGATCTCGGTGTAGGGCGATTCCTTTTCGTTGGCCCACATTCCCTGCAGGTTCTCGACCAGGGCGTAGTCGCGCATCAGCACCGGATAATCGGCCTTCATCGCCTGGGTCGGGCGGTTGCGATGCGGGAAATCCCACGCCTCCTTCATCGCGTTGACGTAGTCCTTGACGTGCTCGATGTTGCGTCCGCGTTCCAGCATCAGGACCTTGAGTCCCTTCTCGGTCAGCTCCTTCGCCGCCCAACCGCCACTGATGCCCGAGCCAACGACGATGGCGTCGTAATGATTGTCTGCCATGGGTTCTACTTCACCTCGGTGGATAGCGTTTCAGACATCGCAGAGGCGGATCGCCTCGCGCAGCGAGCCGACGGGATCCGGCGCGGTAGGAATGAACTCCTGCGCCAGATAGCCATCGAAACCGGTATCGCGGATCGCGCGACAGATGGCGGGATAGTGGAGCTCCTGAGCGTCCCCGATCTCGTGCCGGCCCGGGACGCCGGCGGTGTGGTAATGCTTGAAGCACGCGTGATGCTTGCCGATGGTGGCGATGATGTCGCCCTCCATGATCTGCATGTGGTAGATGTCGTACAGCAGGCCGAAATGGTCCGAGCCGATCCGCTGGCACAGCTCCACGCCCCAGGCGGAGTGGTCGCACAGATAGTCGTGATGATCGACCTTGGAGTTCAGCAGCTCCATCACCAGCACGACCCCGCGCTTCTCGGCATGCCCGAGGATGCGCTTGAGTCCGACTTCGGCGTGGGCCATGCCCTCCTGGGGATCCATGCCATTCCGGTTGCCGGAAAAACAGATGAGGTTGCGATAGCCGGCATCGGCCACCAGATCGATGTGCCGCGTGTAGCGCTCGACCAGCTCATCGTGGAACTGGCTGCCGGCGAAGCCCTTGTCCAGGCCGAGTTCCGCGCCATTGCACATCGCGCTGTACACGCCATGCGCCTTCAGCGTGGGCCAATCCGCCGGGCCCACCAGATCGATGGCGGCGAACCCCAGGCCCTTCACCACCTGGCAAAGCTGTGCGGTCGACAGCTGCGGAAACGTCCAGCGGGCGACAGACTGCTTCAGGTTGCCCTTGAGCGGCGTGGCGGCAGCGAGTGCCGGCAACATGTCCACTGCCCCAAGGCCAAGGCTCCCGGCGACCGCCATGCGCAGCGCCTCGCGCCGCGTGAACCCAAAGGCCGGCGCCGGTCCGATCGAATGGATAGACATCCACCTTCCGGCCTCCCAACCGGTTCAAACGCTGACGAATCGCCGCGATTCAATCGATTGAACCATAGAGCAGTGAATCGCGCTTTTGCAAGACGCACTGCACGAAAACACATGCTGCAGGGCACAACGCCTGTGGTGTCAGCCGTCATGACGGCGATGGAATTCCGGTGACGTACGGAGTTGTGCAGCGAGACGTAGAGCGACAAACAAACGGGTATTTGGTGAACCTGCTCGAGCAGGCGACGCATGGCGAGATACCGACGGACCTGTGGTTCCTCCCTGGGACTAAGGCGCTAAATCGCCTGCAAGGCGGCGGGGATGGGAGGTCGGACCTGGAGCTTCAGGACACCTCCGCCGCGTTGCCATGCGCATTCATGTGGTGAGGATCGTGGTGTCGCGGCGAGCGACGCCAATGTGCCTTTCGCAGAAGCGGCTTTAGCCGCGATGGCTTTCATCGGAAAGCCTGTCGCCGCTAAAGCAGCCCCTACGACACCTTCCCGTTGCAGCCGGGTCGGCCGGCGTTGAGCGATAGCATGGACTCGGCACGAAAGCCGCGCCAAGGCGTTGCCGAGGCGACCGGGCACGACGCGACGCTTGGCGACCGACCCAGTTTTGAAGGCAAGAACAGCGGGGTACTCGCCGCTTGCACGCACGCTCCGCCCCCAATCGCCAGCGGTGAAAAGCACGGTACGTGTGACCACTCCAGTCGACCGATACCGCCTGGCTTCATATCGCCTGCGTTGGAGGACCGGACAGACTCGCGCTAGAAAGGAAAACACCTCGCCAAAACAGAAAAAACCCCGGCAAGCACAATGGCTTGCCGGGGTCTGTTTGCATCGCAGGAACGACGAAAGATCAGAACGGGATATCGTCGTCCGCGAAGTCGTCCATCGGCGCGGACTGCTGCGGGGCCGGCTGCTGCCGGCGCGGCGCGTAATCCTGCCCGCCGCCACCGCCCATGCCGGAGCGTTCCTGGCGCGGCGGCGCCGAGCGCTGCGGACGGTCGCCGCCGCCCATGCCGCCGCCACCGCCCTCGCCGCGGCCGCCGAGCATCTGCATCTCGTCGGCGACGATGTCGGTGGAGTACTTCTCCACGCCGTCCTGGCCGGTGTACTTGTCGTAGCGGATCGAGCCTTCGACGTAGACCGAGCTGCCCTTGCGCAGGTACTCGCCGGCGATCTCACCGAGCTTTCCGAAAAACACCACGCGATGCCACTCGGTGCGTTCCTGCTGGTTGCCGTCGCGGTCCTTGCGCACGCTGGTGGTGGCCAGGCTGATGCGGGTGATGGCCATGCCGGCCTGGGTGTACTTGGTGTCGGGATCGTTGCCGAGGTTGCCGACGAGGATGACTTTGTTGATGCCGCGGGCCATGAGCTGCTTCCGTCTGGGGTCTCCGCGGCCAGGGGGCACGCAGAGCGGTAAAGAAGATTTCGGGGAGCAATCCTAACATCGCCGGGCCGGACCGGCCTGCGCCAGGCGCCCGCCGGCGCCCCGGAAAACGCCGCATTGGGCTGTCGGAATCCTGCCGGCACGCCTCCCGCCGGGCGCTGCAAACCCAGGCACGGCAAGCTCTCCGCCCCCTGCCCCGGCCCACAACGGGACGGATGTGGCCGCGCAGCCTATACTTTGCGCACGTTTCCAGTCCTGTCCGCATGAGCATCGCCGAATCCCCCAGCTCCGCCCTGGGCCTGCCCCAGATCCAGATGCTCGCCGCGCCGGACATGGCCGAGGTGGACGCCCTGATCCGCCGCCGCCTGTCCTCGGACGTCGTGCTGATCAACCAGATCGCCGACCACATCGTCTCCGCCGGCGGCAAGCGCCTGCGGCCGATGCTGGTGGTGCTGGCCGGCCGCGCCTGCGGCGCCGGCGGGCCGATGCAGCACCAGTTGGCGGCGATCATCGAATTCATCCACACCTCGACCCTGCTGCACGACGACGTGGTCGACGAGTCGGACCTGCGCCGCGGCCGCAGCACCGCCAATGCGCTGTGGGGCAACGCGCCCAGCGTGCTGGTCGGCGACTTCCTGTATTCGCGCAGTTTCCAGCTGATGGTGGAGCTGGACAGCATGGCGGTGATGCGCCTGCTGGCCGACACCACCAACCGCATCGCCGAGGGCGAGGTGCTGCAACTGCTGCACGTGCACAACCCCGACACCGACGAAGCCGCCTACCTGCGTGTGATCGAGCGCAAGACCGCGGTGCTGTTCGCCGCCGGCACCCGGCTTGGAGCGCTGGCCTCCGGTGCCAGCGAGGCGGTGCAGGAACACCTGTACGACTACGGCATGCAGCTGGGCTATGCGTTCCAGATCGCCGACGACGTGCTCGACTACACCGCCGACGCCGCCGACCTGGGCAAGAACCTGGGCGACGACCTGGCCGAGGGCAAGGCCACGCTGCCGCTGATCCACGCCATGGCGCATGCCGACAACGTCACCCGCGCGCGCCTGCGCCAGATCGTCGAACAGGGCGACGCCAGCGCGATGCCAGAGGTGCTGGCCGCGATCGAGGCCAGCGGCGGCATCGACTACAGCCGCCGCCGCGCGGCCGACTACGCCGCCGCCGCCGAGCGCGCCCTGGACGGCCTGCCGGAGAACGAGGCGGTGGCCGCCCTGCGCGGCCTGGCCCGCTACGCGGTCGAGCGCAGACATTGAGCGCTGCCCGGGCATGATCGCCTTTGACGCCGAGGACCGCTCCGTATTGCTGGCGGTGAAAGGCGTCGGTCCCACCGTGGTCGCGCGCCTGGAACAATTGGGCGTGCATTCGCTGCAGGCGCTAGCCGCCTGCGATGCACGGCAACTCACCGAACAGGCCGCGGCGCTGCTCGGCTCCACCTGCTGGCGCAACAGCCCGCAAGCGCGCGCGGCCATGAGCGGCGCCATCGCCGCGGCGCAGGCGCACTTGCTCAAGCACTCCGCCAAGACACCTTAAGGGCCTATTGGGCCCATTTAGCCGCCATCGGCGCGCAGCCGCGCGCCGGAGGGGATTGGTGATTCGGGATTGGGGATTCGCGACGGCGGCTTGGTTGACGCCTGAAGCGCTACGGGCTCGCCACACCAACCGATCAGTTGGGCGGCACCGACGGTCCGCTTTTACCAATCCCCAATCCCGCCAAGCGTGCAGCGCGAGGCACCTCCCGAATCCCGGAAGCCCCTCCCTACTCCCGCCCGAACCGCTCCTCGAAGAAATCCTCGAGCATCCGGTAGGCACGCTTGGCCGCACGCGGGTTGTACTGGCAGCCCGGCGGGCCGTTGGCGTCGGCTTCGGCGAAGCAATGCACGGCACCGCTGAAGTTGACGAACTGCCAGTCGGCGCCAGCGCCGTTCATTTCCTGCTCGAAGGCGGCGATATCGTCGCGGCTCACGCTCTTGTCGTCGGCGCCATTGAGCACCAGCACCGGTGCCTTGGCGCTGCCTGCGGCTGCCGGTGCCGCCGTGGCCAGGCCACCGTGCAGGCTGACCACGCCGGCGAGCGGCGCACCGGCGCGGACCAGTTCCAGCACCGTGGTGCCGCCGAAGCAAAAGCCGACCGCGCCGATCCGGGCCGGATCCAGCGGTGCCTTGCCGGCCTGCGCCTTCAGCGCCGCCACCGCCGCCAACGCCCGCGCGCGCAGCGTGGCCGGATCCTTCTTCAACGCGCCGGCGAACTGCCCGGCCTCGGTATCGTTGGCGGGTCGCTTGCCCTTGCCGTAGACGTCGGCCACCAGCACCACGTAGTCGTCGCCGGCCAGGCGCTTGGCCTTCTCCACCGCGGAGTCGTTGACGCCGCGCCAGTTCGGCACCATCACCAGGCCGGGGCGCGTGTCGTGGTCGGCATCGTCGTAGACCAGCACGCCGCTGAAGCTGTCCTTGCCGACCTGCCACTCCACCGGCTTGGCCTGCATCGCCGCCCAGGCCGGCAGCGGCAGCGCCAAGGCCAGCCCGAGCAGACCGGCCCACCGCAGCATCGATCGTGTGCGCATCGCCCTTCTCCCGTGGAAACCAGGCGGCAGTCTAGAACGCGCCATGCACGTCGAGGTGAGGGCGACGGCGGCCGGCGATGGCGATGGCGATGGCGATGGGACAAGGCGCACAGCGCCGTCGCATGGCGGCCCGGCGAATGCTTCCGGGCATGCTCTCTCCGCCGCACCCACGACGGACAGCGACATCAGCGCACCGCGTGCGCCGACGCCGCGCCGAGGCTCAGGCGATGCCCAACCCCGGAATGGCGCTGATCGCATCCGGATCGAACCCGGCCAGCGCGGCGAAATGGCGGCCGCGCGCCACGTAGTCGCGGTAGGCGCCGAAGCTGGGCGCACCGGGCGACAGCAGCACCACGCCGCCCTGCTCGCCCAGCGCCGCGCGCGCCAGCGCCACCGCTTCCGCCAGGTCGGCCGCGGCATGCAGGCCGAAGCCGGCGGCGGCGGCCAGCGGCGCCAGCAGCGCGTGGATGCGCGGGCCGTTGGCGCCCAGGGTGACGATCTCCAGCGGTGCCCCGCCATCGCGCATGTGGTCGGCGAAATCCTGCCAATCCAGGCCGCGGTCGTGACCGCCGACCAGCAGCGCGATGCGCCGCCCGCGGAAGCACTCCAGCGCCGCAAGGCTGGCATGCGGCGTGGTGCTGATCGAGTCGTTCACATAGGTCACGCCATCGCGCGTGCCCAGGGTCTGCAGCCGGTTCGGCAGCGGCCGGAAGCGATCGGCCGCGGGCGCCAACGCCGCCGCGTCCAGGCCCAGCGCCTCGATCGCGGCCAGCACCGCGCACAGGTTGCCGCGGTTATGCCGGCCCGGCAGCGGCGCCTGCGCGCTGTCGTACACCGCGCTGTCGCCGCGGTAGACCACCTCGCCGCGCATGTGCCAGCCATCCTCGCGGTTGAACCAGCGCACCTCGCTGTCGGACAGCTGCAGGGCGGCCAGTTGTGGATCGGCGGCGTTGAGCAGGGCGATGCGCGGCCGCGCGTGGGTGACCAGTTCGAGCTTGTCGGCGATGTAGCGCGCCTGGCTGCCGTGCCAGTCCAGATGCTCGGGAAACAGGTTCAGCACCAGCGCCAGCTGCGGCCGTGCGCCGCTGCGGGCCACGTCGCCGGTCTGGTAGCTGGACAGTTCGATCGCCCAATACTGCGGCGGCGGCATCGGCGCCAGCACCTCCAGCAGCGGCACGCCGATGTTGCCGACCAGGCCGGTGCGATGGCCGCCGGCGCGCAGCAGGTGCGCCAGCAGCGCGGTGGTGGTGCTCTTGCCCTTGGTGCCGGTGACGCAGACGCTGCGGGGCACCACCCCGTCGGCACCGGCGTGTTCGGCGAACCACAGCGCGGTGCCGCCGATGAAGCGGGTGCCGCGCGCCGCGGCGGCCTGCGCCTCGGGCCGGTAAGGACTGATCCCGGGCGACTTGATCACCACATCGAACGCGGCCAGGCGCTCGGCGCTGGCCTCGGTCTCGACATGCAACGCAGGATCGTGCAGCGCGGCGATCTCCGCGGCCTCCTCAGCCGAACAGAACACCGTCAGCGGCAGCGCGCGTGGCGATTCCCCGTTCCCGATTCCCGCTTCCCAGCCACGCACGGCCGCATACGCCGCGCGGCCCTCGCGACCCCAGCCCCACAGCGCGACGCGCTGCGACTCAAGCTGCGAAATTCGCACGCACGCGTTCCCACAGATCGGCCGGGATGCGGTGCTGCGCGTCCAGCTCCAGCAGCGGCTCCACGCGCAGGTCGGCGGGGTCGAGCTGCGGCTGGATCTCGCGGATGAAGCGCGCCACCAGCGCGTCCTCCTTCCATTCCGCGCGTGCGGCCAGCGCCGCCATCGCCGCACGCGACTCGCGGCCTTCGCCAACGCACTCGAACGGCTTGTGGTCCTGGAACTCCAGCAACGCGTCGAAGCCGCCGGCCTGGCCGGCGTCGTCGAGCAGGTTGCGGCCGAAGATGCGCACCAGCCGCGTCTTCGGCATGAACGGCGCCAGCGCCAGGAACACGAAATGGCACTTCGGGCAGACCCCGCACCAGCGGTGCGCCGGGCGCTCGCCGAGGATGTGGAAATTGCGGTTGCAGCTGGAGAAATGCGCGTCGTAATGGTCGGTCTTGGCGAACTGTCGCGCCACCGCCAGTTCCGACAACGGCCGCAGCAGCGAGTAGTAGCGCAGGTCCGCGGCCACGTAGCGCTGCACCTGCGTACCGAACGCCTGCTCGAAAGCCCAGCCCTTGGACCACTGGTGGTTGACCTCGCCGGTGCCGGCGATCTGGCTGCCGTAGCTGGCCGAATGTTCGTTGGAGAACACCACCTGGCCGGCGTCGTGCAGCACCGCGGCGAACACCAGGATCGCCGAGTTCACTGCGGTCACCGGGATGTGGCCGTTCCACGCGCCCTGCCGGTTCAGCTCGAACAGCTCCGGCGCCAGCGTGCGGCCGATGTTCAAGGTCGGCAGGCCGGTGCGCTCGGCGCAGGCGCGGATCAACTGCGAGCCGCCGATCCAGGTCACCGTCTGCGCCACGCCGGCCGCGCGCAAGGCCTCGATGCTGACCAGCGAATCCTTGCCGCCGCCGATCGCCACCAGCGCCTGGTCGCGCAGGCCCAGCGCCGCCGCATCGGCCGCCTCGACGTCAGCGGCCGGGAAACGGATGCGCCCGCGCAGGTCCAGGCCATTGCGATAGGCGAACTCGCCCAGGCCATGCAGGTACACGCTGTCCAGCAGCGCGGCGGTCTCGGCATCGATGGCGTAGTCGTCGATGACGATGCGAGGCGGCACCGCCGCCTTGTAGTAGCTGACGCCGGCGATCAGGTGCAGCAGGCGCAGGGCGCGCTGCGCCGCCTGCGCGCGCGCCGGGTCGAGCGCGAACGGCGCGCCGGGCACGGTGATGGTCTCCACCAGCTCCGGGCCGTCGTCGAACGCATAGACCAGGCGCGCCACGCCGCTGTCGGCGTCGAAGCCGCAGCGCACGAAGCGGAAGGTGGCGATCTGCTGTTTGTCGAAAGCGGTCATGGACGTCCTGCAAGCACACGGGTGTGCCGCAGGTAGCGGCGGCACAGAAGAAATTCGAGCATCGAAAACGGCAAGGCGGCCCACAGCAGCGGCAGGCAGCCGAATACGAACGCCATCAGCAGCAGTTGCCAGTGCTGTCCGGCCGGCACCGACGCGGCGGAGGCCAGCACGGCCACCAGCACATACAGCGCCAGCGCCGGCAGATAGGCCAACGCGGCCAGGAGCGAGGTGCGCAGGGCCAGCGCGCCGGTGCTCGCCGCTGGCCCGCGGCGCTGCCAGCGCACCGCCAACCATGCGCCGATGGCAGCGGCGGCCAACGCCGGCAACGCCCACTTCAGGCTGTCGGTCCACGGCAGCGACGTGCCGGACTGATCCACCGCGGTGGCAGCCACCATCGCAAGCGCGCCAGCCGCGGCGCTGCCCGCGACGAACTCAGTCCGTGCGCGCATCGATCGCCTCCTCGCGGGGCAATTCGCGCTGGTTGTAGGTGCTGGCCATGCTGTAGCCGTAAGCGCCGGTGTCGGCGATCAGCATCACGTCGTCGGGCGCGGTGCCCGCCGGCAGGCGCCGGCGCTTGCCGAACACGTCGCTGGATTCGCAGATCGGCCCGACCACGTCGAACACGGTCTCGGCCGGCTGCTCCAGGCGGCTCAAGTTCGCCACGTCGTGCCAGGCGTCGTACAGCGCCGGGCGGATCAAGGTGTTCATGCCGGCATCCAGCCCGACCCGGCGGATCCCGTCCTTCTCGATCACCTGGGTGGCGCGCGCCAGCAGCACGCCGCACTCGGCGACCAGGTAGCGGCCCGGTTCGATCGCCAGGCGGAACGCCGGATGCACGGCCTTGGCCTCGGCCAGGCCCTGGGCGAAGGTCTCCAGGTCGAACGGTTCGTCGTCGGCGCTGTACGGGATCGGCAGGCCGCCACCGATGTCGATGACCTCGACGCTGCCGATGCGCCGCGCGAAGCCGGCCAGCTCGTCGCACATGCGCCGCCAGTGCTGCGCCGTCTCCACGCCACTGCCCAGGTGCGCGTGCAGGCCGACGATGCGGATGTCCAGCGCGCGCGCGGCCTCCACGAACTCGTCGACGCGGGTCGCCGACAGGCCGAACTTGGAGGCCTTGCCGCCGGTGTTGACCTTCTCGTGGTGGCCGTCGCCATGGCCCAGGTCGATGCGCAGCCACAGGCTGCGGCCGCGGAACAGTTCCGGCCAGCGCTGCAGCGCCTCGACGTTGTCCACGGTGACGGTCACGCCCAGCGCGAACGCGGCTTCGTACTCGGCGCGGGGTGCGAAGCTGGGGGTGAACAGCACGCGGCGCGGCGACAGCTCCGGCACGATCTCGAACACCCGGCGCAGTTCGCCGTGCGAGACGCACTCCAGGCCGAAGCCTTCCTCGACCAGGGTCTGCAGGATCGCCGGATGCGC
The DNA here is from genome assembly GCF_009192905.1 of Xanthomonas sp. LMG 12459. NCBI lineage: Bacteria > Pseudomonadati > Pseudomonadota > Gammaproteobacteria > Lysobacterales > Lysobacteraceae > Xanthomonas > Xanthomonas sp. LMG 12459. Next base: position 20,844 of record NZ_NSGT01000048.1, on the reverse strand, counting down.
GTTGGCCTTGATCGCGTAGTAGCGCTGGTCCACCGCCGCGATCGCCTTCAGCGCGCGCGCGCGTTCGCGCAGGGTCGGCAGGTGGTAGATGTAGCGCGGCGTGCCGGCCTCGGCCAGGCGCAGCAGATGCGCGCGCTCGCCCTGCCACCACGGCACCGGCCGCGGCCGCACCGTGCCGGCGATCTCGCGCCAGCGCGGGCCGAACACCTCGGTCTCTTCCACCGGCATCGCGCCGCTGTCGATCAGTTCGGCGTGCAGGATCGGCAGCAACCCGTCGGCGTCGGTCTCGTCGATGACGAAGGTCAGGTTCAGGTCGTTGGACGACTGCGAGATCATGTGCACGCGCTCCTTGCCGAACGTGGCCCACACGTCCGAGAGCTTGTGCAGCAGCGAGCGCATGCCGCGCCCGACCAGGGTGATCGCCGCGCACGGCACGATGATCTTGACCCGGCAGATCTCCGCCAGGTCGGCCGACAGCGCGGCCAGCACGTCGGTATTGACCAAATTCTCGCTCGGGTCCAGCGACACGGTGACGTTGGTCTCGGCCGAGCCGATCAGGTCCACCGACAGCCCGTGCTTCTTGAACAGCGCGAACACGTCGGCCAGGAAGCCGACCTGCTGCCACATGCCGATGCCTTCCATCGACACCAGCACGATGCCGTTGCGGCGGCTGATCGCCTTGACCCCGGGCACGGTGCGGGCGTTGCCGTCGATGCTGGTGCCGGGCAGCTCCGGGCGCTCGGTGTCCAGGATCGCCATCGGCACGCCACCGTCGCGGCACGGCTTGATCGAGCGCGGGTGCAGCACCTTGGCGCCGGTGGTGGCGATTTCCTGCGCCTCGTAGTAGTCCAGGCGGGTCAGCAGGCGCGCGTCCGGCACCTCGCGCGGATTGGCGCTGAACATGCCCGGCACGTCGGTCCAGATCTCGACCCGGCTGGCGCCGAGCAGCGCGCCGAAGTAGGCGGCCGAGGTATCCGAGCCACCGCGGCCGAGGATGGCGGTGCCGCCGTCCTCGTGCCGGGCGATGAAGCCCTGGGTGATCAGCATGCGCGTGGGCTGGGCGACGAAGCGCGCCCGCCACTGCGGATCGGACTGCCACTGGCACGACACCGACAGGCGCCGCGACCAGGCACTCTGGTTCGGCTGCGGCGGCAGCGCGTCCAGCCACTGCCGCGCATCCATCCAGCCCATGTCCAGGCCGTTGGCGCGCAGGTAGGCCGCGCCCAGGGTCGAGGACAGCAACTCGCCCTGCCCCAGCACCTCGGCCTGCCAGTCCAGCGCGCGCTCGGCCGCGCGCGGATCGGCGAGCAGACCGCGCAGCGCCGCCAGGCGTTCGCCCAGCACCGCCTCGGCATCCAGCTCCAGTTCGGCCAGGAACTCGCGGTGGCGCTGCTCCAGCGCGGCCATGCGCTGCGCGCTGTCGGCGCTGCCGTCGGCGATCGCGGTCAGTTCGTTGGTGACCCCGGACAAGGCCGACACCACCACCAGCACCCGCGCGCCGGTCTCCTCCGCGCGTTTTTTCGCCAGCCGTCCAATCGTGTCCCAGCGATGACGACGCGACACCGAAGTGCCGCCGAACTTGAGGACGATCCAGCGATCGACAGGAGAGGAAGCTGACATGGAGTGGGGGTGTCTGGAATGTGGGGAAAACGCCTGCATGCGCGGGCGGAACCCCCGATTCTACTGCCAACCGAGCGCCGATGAGCGCGCGCCGCTACCTGCACCTGGACGTCTTTTCCGCCAGCCCGGGGCCTGGCGTGGCGCTCGATGCCGCCGACCTGGACGCACCGCGCATGCAGCGCCTGACGGCGTGGCTGAACCTCTCGGAGACGGTGTTGTTCCTGCCGCCGGAGGCGGGCGCGGGCTACCGTATCCGCATCTTCACCCCGAGGGCGAACTGCGATTCGCAGGCCACCCCAGCGTCGGCGCCGCCTGGGCGGCGGGCGCGACGTCGCCAGCCAGGGACGCGAACTCGGGCGCGATAGCCGCGTCGAACTCCTGGTCGATGGCGAAGACGTGTGGAGCGGCGGTCTGGTGCAAGCGGTGATCGCTGGCAAGATCGCTTGGTAAGCTCCGGCCTCCCCCACCGCAGTCCGGAGTTCCCCCTCATGGCCGCACGCCGCTTCTTCCAGGTCGATGTCTTCTCCTCCCGCGCCGGCAACGGCAATCCGTTGGCCGTCGTGCTCGATGCCGATGGATTGGACGCCGCCACGATGCAGGCCATCGCGCGCTGGACGCGCCTGCCGGAAACCACCTTCGTGTTCGCGCCGACGCGGCCGGATGCCAGCTACGGCCTGCGCATGTTCAGCCCGCAGAAGGAAGTGCCGTTCGCCGGCCATCCTAGCGTCGGCACCGCACACGTCGCGCTGGAAGCGGGCATCGCCAGCCCGCGCGACGGCGTCCTGACCCAGGACGGCATCGCCGGCCTGCTGCCGCTGCGGGTCGACGTGGATGCCGGAGTGCGCAGCATCGCCATCCGCACCCCGCGCGCGCAGGTGGCCGAGATCGCCGATGCCGCGGATCCACGCCTGCAGGCGGCGCTGCGCGGCTGGACGCTGGGCGCGCTGCCGCCGGTGCGCATGGACGGCGGCCGCTGCTGGTGGCTGGTCGAAGTGGCCGACGAAGCCGCGCTGCGCGCGCTGGCGCCGGACTGGGATGCGATCGCCGCCCTGGCCGAAAGCACCGCCAGCATGGGCGTGTTCGCCTACGCGCGCGCCAGCGGCCAGGCCTATGCAGTGGCCGTGCGCGCCTTCGTCGGCAACGGCCGGCGCTTCGAGGATGCGGCCTCCGGCGCGGCCAATGCGGTGCTGGCGGCATGGCTGGATCACAGCAAGGCCCTGCCCGGCCATGGCGGCCGCTACGTCGCCAGCCAGGGCCGCGAGGTCGGCCACGATGCGCTGCTGACGCTGTGCGTCGACGAGGCCGGCGAGGTGTGGTCCGGCGGACAGGTGCAGACGGTGATCGAAGGCCGCATCGACTGGCCCTGATCGCCGGCCGCCGCCCCGCACCGCGGGCGCGAACGCACGCGCAAAAACAAAGGGCGCCTCGCAAGGAGGCGCCCTTTGTTTTAGTCGGGCAATACGTCAGTCGGGCAGGACGTCGACGCGGACGCGGATACGATCGCCCGGAGGCGAGGCGGTGCGGGTGTGGTAGTAGCGGCCGCCGTATTCGTAGGTCACGTCGTAGCCGTCGACGCGGTCGTAGCGTTCGGTCCGATACGACACCGGGTCGCATTCGCGGACCACGCCGCCACCGTAGCCGCCGCCGTAGCCGTAGCCGTAGCCGCGGGTATTGGAGTCGTAGATCGAGCGGCCTGCCAGGCTGCCGAGCATGGTGCCGACGGCGGTACCGACGAAGCGGCCATTGCCGCCGCCGACGCGACTGCCCAGCACGGCGCCGGCGATGCCGCCGACCACCGACGAGGCGGTGCGGCCGCCATCGGTACCGCGGTAGCCGTAGTCGCTGGCGTAGCTGCCCGAGGCCGGGCGGTCGTAGCAGCGCTCGGTGGTCTCGCGCGGGCCGTTGACCTGCACCATGATCGGATCGGCACGCACCACGCGCGCATATTCGTAGGTGCCGGACGCGTAGCCACGGTCGCGGTAGTCGTCGTAGCGGGTGTAACCGTAATCCTGCGCGGCGGCGGAGCCGATGACGCCGACAGCGAGCGCAGCGGTCAACAGACGGGTCGAGAGCTTGTTCATGGCGATGGTTCCAAGCGCGTGGATCGCGCGACTGCATGCTCGATCCGAGGCGGTGAAACCAGACTGAATAGGGACGGTTGCGCCGCTTACATTTAGTGGCGCGACAGCTAGCGATCGACCGAGCCACGCGGGACGGTGCAGAGGCGCAACGCGTCCTGGCCTGCCATCGGCGGCGCCGCAGGTGCGCCGCACACGCGCGGCCCGGCATGCCGCCGGGCCGCGCCGGGGATTCCTCAGCCCAGTTCCGCTTCCAGGCTGATCGGCACCGCGCTCAGCGCCTTGGACACCGGGCAATTCTGCTTGGCATCGTCGGCCACTTCGCGGAAGCGCGCGGCGTCGATGTTGGGCACCACGGCCTTGACCTTCAACCGGATCTGCGAGAGCTGGGGACCGCCTTCCATCGACAAGTCGACATCGGCGCGGGTGTCCAGCGCGGTCGGCGGGAAGCCGGCTTCGGTCAGCTTGGCCGACAGCGCCATGGTGAAGCAGCCGGCGTGCGCGGCGGCGATCAGTTCTTCCGGATTGGTGCCCTTCTCGTCGCCGAAGCGGCTGTTGAACGCATAGCGGGTGTTCTCCAGCAGGCCGCTCTGCGGTGTGTTCAACCGGCCCTGGCCGGTCTTGAGATCGCCTTCCCAATGCGCGGTGGCGTGACGCGAAATGCCCATGCGAGGCTCCTGTCGGTGAGTGGAGCGCGGACCATAGGGGAGGCGGCGTTACGGGCTTGTGCTTCCGCGCGAAGGCGGCGGCAGCGGCGCGCGGCAGCGAAAATGCCCTGGCGCATCGCCGCGGATGTGCCGGCATCGGCGCCGTCCTCGGCAAAAAAGGCGTCGGTCGCGGCGAATATTCGCGTTTTTTGCTTCCGACCTATTGGCGCGGCGTAGCACATGCCCTACATTTCGCCATGCCGACGGGGTCGGCGCGACCCAAACCACCAAATACGGAATCAGGACATCATGGCAAAGACCGCAAAAAAGGCTGCCCCGAAGAAGGCAGTGAAGAAGGTAGCGACCAAGGCTGCCGCCAAGCCGGCCGCTCCCAAGCCGATCAAGGACGTGCTGAGCAAGTCCGCGCTCGTCGCCCACATCGCCGAAACCAGCGGCGTGATCGCCAAGGACGTGCGCGCCGTGATGGCCTCGTTGGAGCACGCCGTGGCCGGTTCGGTCAGCAAGAAGGGCGCTGGCTCGTTCACCCTGCCGGGCCTGCTGAAGATCACCGCCGTCAGCGTGCCGGCCAAGCCGAAGCGCAAGGGCATCAACCCGTTCACCAAGGAAGAGCAGTGGTTCGCCGCCAAGCCGGCCACCACCAAGCTCAAGGTGCGCCCGCTGAAGAAGCTCAAGGACGCCGCGCTCTGAGCAGCGTCGCCTGATCCAGGCAAGCACACCGACGAGACGGCCCCGGCCGTCTCGTTTTTTTGTGTCTGCTGCGCACCTGGGTTGACGGCCCGCTAAGGCGACGGCCGCTATATCGGTGATTCCCTTCGACAGGATCACCTGCATGAAACTACAGGGCTTTCTCGACCAACTGCTGCAATCGGCGCAGGGCGCCGCCGGCCAGGCCATGGCCAAGACCGGCACCGGTGCTCCTGCCGCACCGGCGCACGCCGGCGCCGGCGGCCTGGGCGGTCTGCTCAACGCCGACTTCGGCAAGGGAGCCCTCAGCGGCGGCGCACTCGGCCTGCTGCTTGGCAAGCACCGCACCACCCGCAAGCTGGCGACCTACGGCGGCCTGGCCGCGCTGGGGCTGATGGCCTATCGCGCCTACGGCGACTACCGCCGCCAGCAACTGGGCGCCGCCGCACCCGAACCGCAGACGCTGGACCGGCTGCCGCCGCTGGAAGTCGAGCAGCACAGCCAGGCGGTGCTGCGCGCGCTGGTCGGCGCGGCCAAGGCCGATGGCCATCTGGACGAGCACGAGCGCCGCCTGATCGAAGGCGAGTTCGCCCGCCTCCACGGCAACGATGCCGACGTGCAGCAGTGGCTGCATGCGGAACTGGAAAAGCCGCTGGATCCGGCCGAGGTGGCGCGCGCGTCGACCAGTCCCGAGATGGCCGCGGAAATGTACCTGGCCAGCTTGCTCGCCGCCGACGAACAGGGCTTCATGGAGCGCAGCTACCTGGACGAACTGGCGCGGCAGCTCGGCATCGACGACGCCCTGAAGCAGCGCCTGCAGCAACAGGCGGCTGCCCTGCACGCGGACTGAGCGCATGGCCGCGACGCCCACGCTTTCGCCAGCGCAGCGCCTGCGCCGCGACGTGCTGCGTGCGGCGTTGCTGGCTGCGCTGGCGCTCGCCGCCGCCTGGGCCTGGCGGCATCCGTGGGCGCAGCGCCTGCGCGTCGGCTGGGAGTTGGCGCGCGCGCCGGCGCCGACGGCCCTGCACATGCCGGTCGAAGGCGTGGATCCGCGGCGCGTGGCCGCCACCTTCGGCGCGCCGCGCGGGCGCGACCGCCAGCACGCCGGCGTGGACATCTTCGCCAGACGCGGCACGCCGGTGGTGTCGGCGACACGCGGCATCGTCGTGGCCATCGCCGACCGCGGCCTCGGCGGCCGCCAGGTCTGGGTGCTGGGCCCGGCCCGGCAGCGGCACTACTACGCGCACCTGCAAACGTGGGCACCGGGGCTGCAGGTCGGCGACCTGGTGCAGCCCGGCGACCCGCTGGGCGCGGTGGGCGACAGCGGCAACGCGCGCGGCACGCCGCCGCACCTGCACTATGGCGTCTACGCCGAAGGCGGCGCCTACGATCCGCTGCCGCTGCTGCGCGCGGCACGCTGAACGGACGCACTGGAACAGAGCGTCGCGAGCGACAGGCTCGTGGTGCCGCTCGCGCGCGCCTATCTTGGAGGCACACCCCGCGTGCGCCACTGCCATGACTGCCTCCCAACGTTATCGCGTCACCGTCACCCCGATCCAGGACGACGGCCTGCCCTGCCAGGGCCGCTGCACCATCGAACTGGAGGCGCGCTGTCGGCAGGACTGGATGCGCCTGCTCGAGGCGGCACAGCGCCAGCCCGGACTGCGCGGCGACGAGCGCGCCGCACTGATCGTCGGTACGCAGTTGCTGCGCGGCCTGGGCGAGCGCAGCGAGGGAGAGGCGCGTGAACTGCTGGCGCCGCTGCAGCCGGCGCTGGACGCGCTGCTGGCACGGCTGGCGCTGCCGGCCGCCTGAGCGACGACTCCCGCGCCGCCGGTTCCGCTAATCGCGCATTCACCGGCCACCGTTATGGTGAATTCCTCTCGTTCGCCCAGGGCTTCCCGATGATCTTCCGCAAGTTCACCCTGCGCGCGGCGGCGCTGCTGGCGCTCGCCGTCGCCACCCAGGCCCAGGCCGAGCCGACCATCCAGGGCCACCAGGTCAGCGTCGGTGCCGCCGACGTGCAGCATTACCTGGACAGCAGCTTCCCGCAGACGCACAAGGCGTTGGGCGGGCTGCTCAAGATGACCGTCCGCGATCCGAAGCTGAGCCTGCCGCCGGGCGACCGCCTGAAGATGCAGTTCGACCTGAGCATGGCCACCGGCGGCGGCGCGCCGACGCCACTGGGCCAGGTCCTGCTGACCAGCGCCCTGCGCTATGACCAGCAGAGCCAGAGCTTCCACCTACAGTCCCCGACCATCGATGATTTCCGCCCGGCTGCCAATGGCGGCAAGCTCGACGCCAATACGCGTGAGCTGCTCAATGCCTGGCTGGAGGACTACGCGCGCAAGGAGCCGATCTACAAGCTCGACCCGCGCCTGACCGCGATGCTGGGCGACGTGCAGATCCAGTCGGCCGGCGTGGAGAACGGTTCGCTGGTGGTGCGTTTCAACCAGGACATCGGCAAGCTGGTGCCGGCGGGCATGCTTCCCGCGCAGTAACCCACGCGACGTCCGGGGTGCGGCGGCAGCCGCCACCAGCAGCGCATACAGCAACGGCGGCCTCGGCCGCCGTTGCTGTTCCCAGGTGCTCCCGCATCCGCCACCATCGCGGCGGCGCAGACGAATCGCCAGGCCTCAGCCCAGCGCCTTGGCCACCGCCTGCGCGAACGCCGGGATGTCGTCCGGCTTGCGGCTGGTGATCAGGTTGCCGTCCACCACCACCTCCTGGTCCGCCCAGCGTCCACCGGCATTGGATAGGTCGGTCTTCAGCGACGGCCACGAGGTCACCTGGCGGTCGCGCACCAGCCCGCTTTCAGCCAGCAGCCACGGGCCATGGCAGATCGCCGCCACCGGCTTGCCGGCGCTGGCGAAGGACTGGATGAAGGCGATCGCGGACGGCTCGGTGCGCAGGTTGTCGGGATTGATCACCCCACCCGGCAACACCAGCGCGTCGTAGTCGCCGGCCTGGGCCTGCTGCAGGCGCTTGTCCACCGGCACGCTGTCGCCCCAGTCCTTCTTGTTCCAGCCGCGGATGCTGCTGGCCTCGCCCGGCGCGATCACGTCGACCTGGGCGCCCCAGGATTCCAGCAGGCGCTTGGGTTCCTGCAGTTCCGACTGTTCGAAACCGTCGGTGGCCAGGACGGCCACCTGCTTGCCGGCAAGGGAAGGCATTGCGCTCATGGGACACTCCTCGACTAGGGGAGCCCCACCGTAGAAACGCGCCGGTGGCAGTGCCGTGAACCGCGCGTCGGCGCGGCGTGCACGGTTGGACGCGACCTCAGCGCTTGGGCTGCAGCATGGTGCCGGTGCAGTTCTTGGCGCCGCAGCGGCATTCCCAGATCTTCTTCAGCCGTGGCGTGTGACGCTCGGCCAGGGTGATGCCGTAGTTGTAGGTGAGTTCTTCGCCGGGCTTGATGTCGCGCAGCGCCTCGATCACCACCTTGTCCTTGCGGCGGTCCTCGCCCTCGGCCTCGACGATCACCGCCTCGCAGTTCGGCGCACAGCTGTGGTTGATCCAGCGCGCGTCGTTGCCCTCGTAGTTGGCGTCGATCACGTAGTCGTCGCTGAGGGTGAACAGGAAGGTGTGCCCGGTCTCGACGTCGCCGGCCTCGTCGCGGTCGACCTCGGCGTGGCTGCGGCGGCGGCCCTTGTACTCGATGACCCGCTCGCCTTTCTTGAGCGGCAGCACGGCGAACACGCCGTTGCCATGGATGCGGGACTTGCGGGCGGCGATCTTGCGGGGCATGCGGCGATCCGGACAGGAAAGCCTAGATTCTGGCGCACATCGCCCGCGATCCCAAGTCTGCGCGCGCCGGCCCGCCGACCGCGCCCCCGCTCCGGCCCGATCGTACCGATCGAAATAAGAGATGAATGGCCCAGTTGGACGCTGCGGCGCAAAAGCGTACAATTTCGGTCCGCATTGAAAAACCACCGCGTCTCCATGCTCCGCGTCACCAAGCTCACCGATTACGCCACCGTCGTGCTGACCGTGCTCGCCGCGCGTCCGAACGAAGTGTTGAGCGCGACCGAACTGGCCGAACAGGCCGGGCTGGAGCCGCCCACGGTCAGCAAGCTGCTCAAGCCGCTGGCCCAGGCCGGCCTGGTCGAGGGCCTGCGCGGCGTGCGCGGCGGCTACCGGCTGGCACGTCCGGCCGACGCCATCACCCTGATCCAGATCGTCGAGGCGATGGAAGGCCCGCTGGCGATCACCGAATGCAGCCACCACGGCAGCCAGTGCAGCATCGCCCAGACCTGTGGCGTGCGTTCCAACTGGCGGCTGATCAACGACGTGGTCGCCGACGCGCTGCGCGGCGTGACCCTGGCGCAGATGCTCCATCCCCTCCCCCCCTCCGGCGATCCGAAACGGCGTTCCATTGCCGTGCGGTTCGCGACCACCTGACCTGTAGGCAGCCCCATGGCCACCGAAAACGCTGAAATCCTGGAACGGCTGGGACGTCGCTACGACGCCGGCTTCGTCACCGACATCGAATCCGATTCGTTCCTGCCCGGCCTGAACGAGGACGTCGTGCGCGCCCTGTCCGTGAAGAAGGACGAGCCGGAATGGATGACCGAGTGGCGCCTGGCCGCCTACCGGCACTGGCTGAAGATGCCGATGCCGCACTGGGCCAAGCTGGACATCGCGCCGATCGACTTCCAGGCGCTGAGCTACTACTCCGCGCCCAAGGGCCCGAAGTACGCCTCGCTGGACGAGGTGCCGAAGGAGCTGCTGGACACCTACGACAAGCTGGGCGTGCCGCTGCACGAGCGCGCCAAGCTGGCCGGCGTGGCCGTGGACGCGGTGTTCGACTCGGTCTCGGTCGGCACCACCTTCCGCAAGGAACTGGCCGAGAAGGGCGTGATCTTCTGCTCGATGTCCGAGGCGATCAAGGAACACCCGGAGCTGGTCAGGCAGTACCTGGGCAGCGTGGTGCCGGTCGGCGACAACTTCTTCGCCGCGCTCAACTCGGCGGTGTTCTCCGACGGCAGCTTCGTATTCATCCCCAAGGGCGTGCGCTGCCCGATGGAGCTGAGCACCTATTTCCGCATCAACGCCGGCCACACCGGCCAGTTCGAGCGCACCCTGATCGTGTGCGAGGACAAGGCCTACGTGTCCTACCTGGAAGGCTGCACCGCGCCGATGCGCGACGAGAACCAGCTGCACGCGGCGGTGGTCGAGCTGGTGGCGCTGGAAGACGCGGAGATCAAGTACTCCACCGTGCAGAACTGGTACCCGGGCGACGAGGAAGGCCGCGGCGGCATCTACAACTTCGTGACCAAGCGCGGCGAATGCCGCGGCGCGCGCAGCAAGATCACCTGGACCCAGGTCGAGACCGGCTCGGCGATCACCTGGAAGTACCCGTCCTGCGTGCTGCTGGGCGACGACTCGGTGGGCGAGTTCCACTCGGTGGCGCTGACCCATCACCGCCAGCAGGCCGACACCGGCACCAAGATGATCCACGTCGGCAAGCGCACCAAGAGCAAGATCGTCAGCAAGGGCATCAGCGCCGGCCGCGGGCAGAACACCTACCGCGGGCTGGTCAAGGTGGAGCGCAGTGCCGAGGGCGCGCGCAACTACACCCAGTGCGACTCGCTGCTGATCGGCAAACAGTGCGGCGCGCATACCTTCCCGTACATCGAGGTCAAGCATCCGACCGCGACCGTCGAGCACGAGGCCACCACCTCCAAGATCAGCGACGACCAGTTGTTCTACTGTCGCGCCCGCGGCATCGACCAGGAAAACGCGGTGTCGATGATCGTCGATGGCTTCTGCAAGCAGGTGTTCCGCGAACTGCCGATGGAGTTTGCGGTGGAAGCCAAGAAGCTGCTGGAAGTCTCGCTCGAAGGCTCGGTCGGCTGACGCCTTTCCTTCTCCCTCTGGGAGAAGGTGGCGCGAAGCGCCGGATGAGGGTACGTGCGCAGCCTCGCACACCCAAACCCGCGAGATGCTTCGCACCGCTCCCTCACCCCAACCCCTCTCCCGGTGGGAGAGGGGCTACACCAAAGAATTCTGACGGACCATCCCATGCTCACCATAGAAAACCTCCACGCCTCCGTCGCCGGCAAGGACATCCTCAAGGGCCTGTCGCTGCAGGTGAAGCCGGGCGAAGTGCACGCCATCATGGGCCCCAACGGCGCCGGCAAGTCCACCCTGGGCAACGTGCTGGCCGGCCGCGACGGCTATGAAGTCACCAACGGCAGCGTGCGCTTCGACGATGCCGACCTGCTCGAACTGGAACCGGAGGAGCGCGCCGCTGCCGGCCTGTTCCTGGCCTTCCAGTACCCGGTGGAAATCCCCGGCGTGAACAACACCTACTTCCTGCGCGCCGCGCTCAACGCGCAGCGCAAGGCGCGTGGCGAGGCCGAGCTGGATTCGATGCAGTTCCTCAAGCTGGTCCGGCAGAAGCTGGCGGTGCTGCACCTGAAGGACGAACTGCTGCATCGCGGCGTCAACGAGGGTTTCTCCGGCGGCGAGAAGAAGCGCAACGAGATCTTCCAGCTGGCGGTGCTGGAGCCGAAGCTGGCGATCCTCGACGAGACCGACAGCGGCCTGGACATCGACGCGCTCAAGACCGTGGCCGAAGGCGTCAACGCGCTGCGCTCGCCGGAGCGCGCGTTCGTGGTGATCACCCACTACCAGCGCCTGCTCGACTACATCAAGCCGGACGTGGTGCATGTGCTGGCCGACGGCCGCATCGTGCAGACCGGCGGCCCCGAGTTGGCGCTGGAGCTGGAAGCGCACGGTTATGCCTGGCTGAAGGAGCGCGTGGCGCCCGAGGCGGCAGTGCAATGAGCGCCCTGCTCGACTCGCTGGCCGCCGCGTTCCACGGCGATGCCGCACGCCGCGCGCCGCTGGAGCAGGCGCTGCGCGACGGCCTGCCCGGCACGCGCAGCGAAGCCTGGAAGTACACCTCGCTGCGCGCACTGGAACGGCGCAGCTTCGCGCCTGCACCGCAGAACGCGCCGGCGGTGGACGCGGCCTTGCTCGACGGTATCCCGGCGCCGCGCCTGGTGTTCGTCAACGGCCGCGCCAGCGATGCGCTGTCGGATCTGAGCGGCCTGCCGGCCGGGGTGGAGCTGCAGCGGCTGTCGACCATCCTGCGCAGCGGCGACGCTGCCATGCGCTTCCTCGGCCGCCGCTTCGAACGCAGCGACGAGGTGTTCGCCCAGCTCAACGCCGCCCTCGCCGACGAAGGCTGCGTGCTGCGGGTGGACGCCGGCGTGCGCGTGGAGCAGCCGCTGCACCTGGTGTTCGTCTCCACCGCCGCCGAGGCCGACCTGGCCTGGCACCACCGCCACCTGATCGAACTGCGCCAGGACGCGACGCTGGCGCTGGTCGAGCACCATCTGCATGGCAGCGATGCCGCGCACCTGAGCAACAGCCTGGCGCACGTGCACCTGGCCGCCGGCGCGCAACTGAGCCACGCCCGCGTGCAGGACGAGGCGGCCGGCGTCACCGCGCTGCTGCGTACCGATGCGGTGCTGGCGCGCGACGCGCAGTACCGGCGTGTGGACCTGGAACTGGGCGGCGCGCTGGCCCGGCACGAACTCAACGTGCGCCTGGAGGGCGACAACGCCAAGCTCGTCGCCAACGGCGTGCTGCTCGGCAACGGCCGGCGCCAGCTCGACACCCGCCTGGGCATCGAGCACATCGCCCGCGACACCGCCTGCGAGCTGCTGTGGCGCGGTGTCGCCACCGGGCGCAGCCGCGTGGCCTTCCATGGCGGCATCCGCATCCGCCACGGCGCCGACGGTACCGACGCGGCGCTGTCGAACAAGAACCTGCTGCTGTCCGCCGACGCCGAAATCGACACCCAGCCAGTGCTGGTGATCGATGCCGACGAGGTCAAGGCCGCGCACGGCGCCACCGTCGGCCAGCTCGATGCCAATGCGCTGTTCTACCTGCGCTCGCGCGGGCTGCCGCAGGAACGCGCGCAGCAACTGCTGACCGCCGCGTTCTGCCGCGAGCCGGTCGGCACGCTGGCGCCGGCGCTGGGCGAAGGCCTGCTGGCACGGCTGGAGCGGGCGCTGAGCGCCGCAGGCGTGGCATGAACGGGCCCGCCGCGCACAGCGCCACGCCGCAGGCGCCGGACTGGGATGCGGTCCGCCGCGACTTCCCGCTGCTGATGCGGGAAGTGCACGGCAAGCCGCTGGTGTACTTCGACAACGCCAACACCGGGCAAAAGCCGCTGCAGGTGATCGCGGCGACCGATGCGTTCTATCGCCGCCACAACGCCAACGTCAGTCGCGCGGTGCACGCGCTCGGCAGCGAGGCGACCGAGGCCTACGAAGGCGCACGGACCCGGCTGGCGCGCTTCCTCAACGTGCGCGCCGACGAACTGGTGCTGTGCAGCGGCGCCACCTTCGCGCTGAACCTGGTGGCGTACTCGTGGGCACTGCCGCGGCTGCGCGCCGGCGACACCATCCTGGTGTCGCGCATGGAGCACCACGCCAACATCGTGCCCTGGCAACTGGTCGCGCAGCGCACCGGCGCCACGGTGAAGGTCGCCGAGATCACCGCCGACGGCGCGCTGGACCTGGACGCGCTGCGCGCGGCGATGACCGCCGACGTCAAGCTGCTGGCCCTGGCGCACGTCTCCAACGTGCTGGGCACGGTCAACCCGGTGCGCGAGATCTGCCGCGAGGCGCGCAAGCGCGGCATCGTCAGCGTCATCGACGGCTCGCAGGCTGCGCCGCACCGGCCGCTGGACGTGGCCGCGATCGGCTGCGACTTCTACGCCATCACCGGCCACAAGATGTGCGGCCCGACCGGCACCGGCGCGTTGTGGGCGCGGCGCGAGCACCTGCAGGCGATGCCGCCGTTCCTGGGCGGCGGCGAGATGATCAAGGAAGTCAGCTTCGACGGCACCGTGTTCAACGACCCGCCGCACAAGTTCGAGGCCGGCACCCCCAACATCGCCGGTTTCGTCGGCCTCGGCGCGGCGGTGGACTATCTGCAGGGGATCGGGCTGCAGCACGTGGAAGCGCGCGAGAGCGAACTGCTCGCGCACCTCACCGAGGAACTGCAGCGGATCGACGGCCTGCGCCTGTTCGGCACCGCGCCGGGCAAGGCCGCGGTGGTCTCGTTCCTGATCGAGGGCGCGCACGCCCACGACCTGGCCACCCTGCTCGACCTGGAAGGCGTGGCCGTGCGCTCAGGCCAGCACTGCGCGCACCCCCTGCTGCAGTTCTACGGCGTCGCCGCCACCTGCCGCGCCTCGCTGGCGTTCTACAACACGCACGCCGAGATCGAGCGTTTCGTGGCGGCGTTGCGGAAGGTGCGGGCGCTGTTGGGGTGATTGAAGCTGAGAATCGGGAGCAGGGAATCGGGAATCGGCAAAGCGCTCCACGTACGGACTGTGCCTAGCGGGCAAAACGTGTGCTCGCCTCCTTGAGAGCGCGAATTTCGATTCCCGATTCACCATTCCCCATTCCCGGCGGCACGCCCTAGAATCGGCCCATGCACACCCTCACCTTCCGCACCGCCACCGTCGACGATCTCGACGCCATCGCCGCCCTGGTCACCTCGGCCTATCGCGGCGACAGCAGCCGCGTCGGCTGGACCACCGAAGCCGACCTGCTCGACGGCAACCGCATCGACCGCGAGGTGCTGCGCGCCGACATCCTGCGTCCGCGCAGCCTGGTGTTGCTGGCCGAGCGCGATGGCGAATTGATCGCCTGCGCGCATGTCGCCGACGAGAACGGCGCCGGCTATTTCGGCATGTTCTCGGTGCAGCCGCAGGCGCAGGGCAGCGGCCTGGGCAAGACCGTGCTGGCCGAGGCCGAACGCATCGCCTGGCAGGAATGGCGGTTGCCGCTGATGCGGATGACCGTGATCGATCTGCGCGAGGAACTCATCGCCTTCTATGAGCGCCGTGGCTATCGTCGCACCGGCATCAAGAAGCCGTTTCCGTACGGCGACGCGCGCTTCGGCCTGCCAAAGCGCGACGACCTGCGTTTCGAGGTGCTGGAAAAGCCGCTGGGCGGTGCCGCATGAGCGAGACCTGGACCTTCGTCTGCGCCGACGGCGAACTGGCGCCCGGCGAAATGAAGACGGTGTGGGACGAAGTGACCGACACGCCGATCGTGGTGTTCAACTTCGATGGTCAGTTCTATGCGCTGGAAGACCGCTGCAGCCACGAGGACTACGAGCTGTCCCCCGGCACCTTCGACCCTGCTGCCGGCAGCATCGAATGCGTGCTGCACGGCGCCCGCTTCGACGTGCGCGACGGCCGCGCCCTGTGCGCGCCGGCCTACGGCCCGGTGCCGAAGTTTCCGGTGAAGTCCGAACACGGCGGGCTGTGGACGCGCGACGACCGCGGTTGAAGCCACGCGTTTTCGTCGCGACCCGGCGCTGACCGCGTCCTTCGCCATCTCTGCAGCGCCGCTCACGGCGATCGCCACATCAAGCGCCCTTACCTGCAGCAAGCGCAACGCTTGCTGGCACGTTGTGCGTGCGCGCCGGCAAGGCGGCAACCGGGATGGAAAGGCCATCTCGATCGATCCGATTCAAGATCCCGATCCCTCGGCCGCTAAGGGGAGACGATGTAGACGGATATGCAACTTCGTCACGATTACGTGAAATATCCGTTGCATTTCGTATCGGTTATTTATGCGACCACCCCTGGTACTCCCATCCCCCTTGCTAGGACCAGAGCATGACCGCTCTTCTGCACCGCTTTAACGTCTCCAGACGCCTCTCCATCGCGTTCGGCCTGCTCATCCTGCTGTCCTGCGGGCTGGTGGTCGGCGGCCTGGTCACCCTGTCGCAGGCGCGCAGCCAGTTGGACACCGTCGCCCGCCGCACCGTGTCCAGCATCGTCTATACCAACGAAATGCTCGATGCCAGCTCGGACATCGGCATCCAGTTGCGCAACATCGTGCTGCCGACCACGCAGGAAGAGAACATCGCCTTCGCCAAGATCATGGTGACGGAACTGCGCCGTTATCGCGAATACTGCACCAAGCTGTTCGCCATCCCCGCCACCAGCGCGCGCGATCGCGCCTTGCGCGAGCAGATGAACCGGACCTACGCGCAGGCGAGCGAGGTCAACCAGCAAGTGCTGGAACTGGGCCTGACCTACAAGTCCGACGACGCGATGAAGGTGCTGCTGCAGCAGGCCGCGCCGGCGACTCAACGTTGGCGCGAGGCGATCAGCGCCTACGCCAGCTGGCAACGCAACAACGGTGAACAGGCCTACGCCGATGCGACCGCGGTGATGGCGCGCGGCCGCTTCCTGCTGATCGCCGGCGGCCTGGCCGTAGTGTTGGTCAGCAGCCTGCTGGCCTGGCTGATCACCCGCAGCCTGACCGTGCCGCTGGCCCGCGCCACCCGCGCCGCCGAAGCCATCGCCGAGGGCCGCCTGGACAACGACGTGGCCACCGACGCGCGCGACGAGCCCGGCCGCCTTTTGGTCGCGATGGGCCGCATGCAGACCCAGTTGCAGCGCTTCTCCCGCGAAACCGCCTTGATGATTGAGCTGCATGCCGACAAGGACATCAGCCACCGCATGCCGCAGGACTTCCCCGGCGTGTACGGCGAACTGAGCAAGGGCATCAACACCATGA
Source organism: Xanthomonas sp. LMG 12459 (assembly GCF_009192905.1). Taxonomy (NCBI): domain Bacteria; kingdom Pseudomonadati; phylum Pseudomonadota; class Gammaproteobacteria; order Lysobacterales; family Lysobacteraceae; genus Xanthomonas; species Xanthomonas sp. LMG 12459. Next base: position 4,227 of record NZ_NSGT01000048.1, on the reverse strand, counting down.
TGTTCGAGCACCTGGACGCCATCGTCGAGGCGGTCGAGATCCTCAACGAATACGCCAACGGCGATCTGCGCCGCGATGCGCGCCGGCTGCCCGGCAGCCGTGCGGTGCTGCACGAGTCGATGGATGCGGCCAAGGCCAGCCTGCTGGCGATCAATACCGAGATCAAGCGCCTGGCCGCCGCAGCGGCGGCCGGCGACTTCAGCGCCCGCGGCGATGCCGCGCGCTTCCAGCACGACTTCCGGCTGATGGTGCAGGACCTCAACGCGATGATGGAGGTCAGCGACGTCAATCTGGGCAAGCTGTCGGCGTTGCTGCAGTCCATCGCTGCCGGCGACCTCACCACCCGCATGCATGGCGACTTCCACGGCGTGTTCGCACGGATGCGCGAGGACGCCAACGCCACCACCGACCAGTTGACCGGCATCGTCGCGCGCATCCAGACCGCGGCCAGCAGCATCAGCGCCGCCGCCGGCGAGATCGCCAGCGGCAACGACGACCTGTCGCGCCGCACCGAGCAGCAGGCCGCCAGCCTTGAGGAAACCGCGGCCTCGATGGAAGAGTTGACCTCGACCGTGCGCCAGAACGCCGAACACGCCCGCCAGGCCAACCAGTTGGCGGTCGGTGCGGCCTCGGTGGCCTCGCAGGGCGGCGACGTGGTCGGTCAGGTCGTGCAGACCATGAGCGGCATCGAGGCGTCCTCCAAGAAGATCGGCGACATCATCTCGGTGATCGACGGCATCGCCTTCCAGACCAACATCCTGGCGCTCAACGCCGCGGTGGAAGCGGCGCGCGCCGGCGAGCAGGGCCGCGGCTTCGCAGTGGTCGCCAGCGAAGTGCGCACGCTGGCGCAACGCTCGGCCAACGCCGCCAAGGAGATCAAGGACCTCATCGATGACTCGGTCACCCGCGTCGCCGAGGGCTCGGCCCTGGTCGACCAGGCCGGCAAGACCATGCACGAGATAGTGTCGTCGGTGCAGCGGGTGACCGACATCATGGGCGAGATCTCGGCGGCGTCGCAGGAACAGTCGGCGGGCATCGAGCAGGTCAACCAGACCGTCACCCAGATGGACGAGGCCACCCAGCAGAATGCGGCACTGGTGGAGGAAGCCACGGCGGCGGCGCGCTCGATGGAAGATCAGGCCGGCCAACTCACCCAGGCGGTGGCGCTGTTCAAGATCGACACCCGCAGTACCGCGACGCGCAGCGCAACAGCGCCACGCACGCGCGCGGCCGAGGTGCTCGACCCCGCGGCCTGAGTCACCTCGGCACGGCGGGCGATGCGCCTTCCCGGCGCGTCACCCGCCGCGCGCTGGCGCCCACACCTGGCGGCGCCGGAGCCGGCTGCGGCACACTGTGCGCCTCCCCCTTGCGAGCGCGCCCATGAAGATCGTCGAAGTCCGTCACCCGCTGGTACAGCACAAGATCGGCCTGTTGCGCGACGCGGCGCTGAGCACCAAGGGCTTCCGCGAACTGGTCACCGAGCTGGGCACCCTGCTCGGCTACGAGGCCACCGCCGACCTGGAGACCGAGACCCACACCATGGAGGGTTGGGCCGGCCCGACCCAGGTGCAGCGCATCGCCGGCGCCAAGATCACCCTGGTGCCGATCCTGCGTGCCGGGCTGGGCATGCTGCCCGGCGTGCTGGCGCTGATTCCCGCGGCACGGGTCAGCGTGGTCGGCCTGCAGCGCGACGAGGAGACGCTGCAGCCGGTGCCCTATTTCGAACGTCTCACCGGACGACTGGAGGAGCGCGACGCGCTGATCCTGGATCCGATGCTGGCCACCGGCGGCACCCTCATCGCCACCGTGGACATGCTCAAGCGCGCCGGCGCGCGGCGGATCAAGGGCATCTTCCTGGTCGCCGCGCCGGAAGGCCTGCAGGCGCTGGAAGCGGCGCACCCGGACGTGGAGGTGTACACCGCCGCCATCGACGACCATCTCAACGAGAAGGGCTACATCCTGCCAGGCCTGGGCGACGCCGGCGACCGCATCTTCGGCACCCGTCTGGGCTAGGGCGTGTCATCAATCCCCGAGCATGCCGCGCCGCGGTTGCGCATGCCTGTGGCAAGGAAGAACGAGGAAGTGGATGTGCGTCCACGCCCGAGCGATAACGCGGCCATGGGCGCGCGCAATCGCGGCCCTTCGGGTTGGGCCTGGCAGGCGCGCTGCCGGCGCCGCGCGGCTTGACCTGACGGCCAGTCAGGCGCTGCGCCACGCAACGCCGGCAGCGCGCCTGCCAGACCCAACGCGGCATACTCGGGAATCGGTGACACGCCCTGAGCGGCGCCATCCGCGCCGTCCAGCATCAGCGCTGCAGCACCTGCAGCGCGGCGCTCACGTACACCAGCGGCGCATTCCAGTTGATCGCCACTTCGTTGGTGGCGTAGCTGCATTCCTTGTCCAGGTACGACAGCGCCGGCAGCGACGACGTGTAGGCGTGCTTGCACGCGTCGGCGTCCTGCTGCCCCGGCTGCGGACCGCCCACCAGCCATCCCGGCACCGGCGTGGCGACGCCGTCGGCGATGGAGATGCGATGGTGGATGTGCATCGGCGAGCGCGCGCCAATGCCGGTGACGAAGGACATGCCCAGCGGGTTGCGGCCGAGCACGTAGTCCAGCTGCGACTGCGCGGCCTGCAGGTATTCGGGCTTGTGCTGCAGCTGGTAGGCCTGCAGCAGCATCATCGCCTGGTTCATCGCGGTGGCGTTGCTGCCCCAGTGGAAATCGGCGTCGCGCATGGTCACCCGCCAGGCCGAGCCCTGCCACACCTGCACCAGGTGATCGGCCAGGCCCTCGATCTCGTCGGCAATGCGCGCCTGGTCGGCACGCGGGGTCAGCCGCGCGCGGTGCTGCGCCAGCGACATCCACGCCAGCCCGCCGACCTGGCGCCAGTCGGGCACGCTGGCCGGCACCTTGCGTGCCATCGCCGCCTCGTAGAAGGCGTCGTCGGCGGTAGCCAGATACAACTCGGTCGCGGCCCAGGCGAACTCGTCGTCGAACTCGGTGTCGTCGTAGGCGCCGGTGTGCACGTCGGCCGGCTGCGTGTAGGCCACGTCCGGATGCGCCTGCGCCCAGGCCCAGGCGCGCCGCGAGGCCTCCAGCATGCGCGTGGAGATGCCGCCGAACTGCGCGTCGTACGGGGCGTAGATGCGGCTGGCCTGGGCCATCACCGCGGCGAAGTCGAGCGTGGCGGCGGTGCTCTTCTGCACCACGTAGCGCGGCGCGCGCGCCTGGTCCGGCATCTGCATGCCGGCGAAGTCCAGGTTGGTCAGCTTGTGGTACACGCCGCCGTCGTGCGGGTCCTGCATCGCCAGCAGCCACTGCAGGTTCCAGTCGACCTCGCGCAGGATGTCCGGCACGTCGCCGCCGCTGTCGGGAATGCCTTCCGGGTGCGTGCTGAAGTAGGTGGGGAACTGCTCGTAGGCGGCCAGCAGGGTATAGACGGTGATGCCGGAGCTGACCACGTACTTGTTGTAGTCGCCGGCGTCGTACCAGCCCTTGGGCGCGGCGATCACGGTGCCGGCCGGGCGCTCCGGCGAGGCCGCCGAGGCATGCACCAGCACGTGGTCGTCGGGATGGCCGGCAGCGCGCGCGTGGCGGCCGGCGTAAGTGCCGTCCAGCGCGGTGCTGGCGCGGTTGTAGTAGTAGGCCTTGAGCGCGGCGCGCGACAGCGCGTTGTAGGCGTCTTCGCCGATGGCGAAGCTATCCGAGGGCGACAGGCCGTCGACCTGCAGGCGGTAGCGGCCCGGCGTGCGCAACGCGGAGAAATCGGCGATGCGCACGGTCTGATGCGCCGGCGGCCACGCCGCGGCGGCGCCGAGGGTGCCGCGCAGCACCACCTCGTCGCTGTCGGCGCGCACAATTGAGAACGCGTCGCCATGCCCATCCGGCACCACCGCCAGCTTGCTCGCGGCAGGCAGGAAACCGACCTGGTTCAGGCGGATCGGCGACGGCACGGTGGTGTCGGCATGCGAGGTGCAGCCGCCCAGCAACAGGCAGGCGAGGAACAGGCAGGACAGGGCATGGGGCAGCTTCATGCGCCGATACTGGCCGGCCATGATGACGGCTGCAAGCGCCACGTTGCGGACGCGCTGGCAGCGGTTCAAGACGCGGCGTTGGACGGCCGCATGCTGCGTTTCTGACAGCGCCGTCAGTGAGGCGTCAGCTTGGGGTCGCCATGCGGCGCCTACGGTGACGGCCTGTCCCCGCTGCCGGCGCCGCCCCGTGA
>NZ_NSGT01000047.1:0-21838 GCF_009192905.1 Xanthomonas sp. LMG 12459 | reverse complement strand
CCCGCCCCAGATCGGCGGCAGAAGATCGAGCACGTGGTGGTGATCTACGCCGAGAACCGCAGCTTCAACAATCTGTTCCCCGAGTTCCCCGGGCTGCAGCAGCCGCTGTCTAAGGTGACGCCGGCGCAGGCGCGGCAGGTGGACCGCGACGGCAGCGTGCTCGACATCCTGCCGCCGATCTGGGGCGGGCTGGCGCCGGACGAACAGGTGGTGGCGCATCGCCGCTACAAGATCGGCGAGGACGCGATCGGGCCGCTGCCCAATGCGCCGTTCGCGCTGCGCACGCCGGACGGCCAGCTGCTGCCGCACGGCATCGTGACCCGCGACCTGGTGCACCGCTTCTACGAGAATCAGATGCAGATCAACGGCGGCCGCAACGACGGCTTCGCCGCGTGGAGCGACGCCGGCGGCCTGGTGATGGGCCACTACGCCGATGCGCCGGCCACGCTGCGGCTGTGGAGCCTGGCGCGCGACTACACGCTGTGCGACAACTTCTTCATGGGCGCGTTCGGCGGCTCGTTCCTCAACCATCAGTACCTGATCGCCGCGCAGGCGCCGTACTACCCCAAGGCCGACACCAGCCCGGGGCGGACGCAGATCAGCGTGCTGGCCAGCGACCGGCCCGACGAGATCCGCCTGGCGGTGCAGGACGATTCGCCGGGCACCGCGCTCAACGGCCGGCCGCGCTTCGTGCGCAACGGCGCGCTGACCCCGGATTTCTGGGCGATCAATACCCTGAGCCCGCCGTTCCAGCCCAGCACCAGCCAGGACCCGACGCGCCCGGACTACGCCGACCCCAACAGCCCCAACACGCTGCCGCCGCAGACCCACCGCCACATCGGCGACGCGCTCGACGCCAAGGGCGTGGACTGGGCCTGGTACGCCGGCGGCTGGGCGCTGGCGGTGCAGGGCAAGGGCGACACCGGCGACACCAGCGAGTTCCCGGGCAGTCCCAACTTCCAGATCCACCACCAGCCGTTCAACTACTTCGCCAACCTCGCCCCGGGCACGCCGGCGCGGGCGCGACGGCTGCGCGACGGCGGCCTGGGCGACACCGCCCCGGAGAACCGCTTCCTCGCCGACGTGCAGGCCGGCACGTTGCCGCCGGTGACGTTCTACAAGCCGCAGGGCAACCTCAACATGCACGCCGGCTATTCCGACGTGGCCGCCGGCGATCGCCACATCGCGATGGTGGTGGAGGCGCTGCGCAACAGCCCGCTGTGGGAGAAGACCGTCGTGTTCATCACCTTCGACGAGAACGGCGGCTGGTGGGACCACGTGGCGCCGCCCAAGGCCGACCGCTGGGGTCCGGGTTCGCGCATCCCGGCGCTGGTGGTGTCGCCGCACGCCAAGCGCGGCCACGTCGACCACAGCGTCTACGACACCGGCTCGATCCTGCGCTTCATCACCCGCCGCTTCGGCCTGGAGCCGTTGCCGGGCCTGGTCGAACGCGAACGTGCGATGCACGCTGCCAGCGGCGTGGTGCCGGGCGACCTCACCGCCGCGCTGGATCTGGGTTAGACCGGCGCGCGTTGCGCAGAGCGGGGCGGACTGCCGCCGCCCTGCCCCGCGTCCAGGCAATGCGGCACTCAGGCAGCGTGGAAGGTGCCAGCGCCGCGCTGGCGACGGAACAGCAGCAAAGTGCAGGCCAGGCCGATCAGCGCCGCCAGCGACAGCCACAGCGCCGGCGCCGCGCGGCTGTGCGTGGTGTGGATCAGCCAGGTCGACACCGCCGGGGTGAAGCCGCCCATCGTCGCAGTGGCCAGGCTGTAGGCCAGCGAGAAACCGGTGGTGCGCACCTCGGCCGGCATCACCTCGGTCAGCGCCACCACCATCGCACCGTTGTAGGCACCGTACAGCAGCGACAGCCACTCGCCCACCAGCAGCAGCCGGACGAACGAAGGCGCGTCGACCAGCCACTGCAGCGCCGGCCACACCGTCAGCAGCATGGCCACGCTGGCGAACACCAGCAGCGGCTTGCGACCGATGCGGTCGCTCAGCGCGCCCATCACCGGCAGCCACACGAAATTGGACAGGCCGATGCAGCCGGTCACCACCAGGCTGTCCAGCTCGCTCAGGTGCAGCTCGGCGCGGCCGTAGGTCGGCATGTAGGCGGTGATCAGGTAGAACGACACGGTGGTCATCATCACCATGCCCACGCCGGCCAGGATCAATCCGACGTTGGCGCGCAGCGAGCGCGTAATGCCGGCCAGGTCCGGCGCCTGCCGCGCCGCGAACTCCGGGGTTTCCTGCAGCGAGCGGCGGATCAGGAAGATCAGCGGCACGATCAGGCTGCCGATGGCGAACGGCACGCGCCAGCCCCAGCTGTCCATCGTGCTGTCGGAGAGCAGCGCGTGCAGGGCCACGCCGAGCGCAGCGGCGAACACCACCGCCACCTGCTGGCTGGCCGACTGCCAGGCCACGTAGAAGCCGCGCCGGCCCGGCGTGGCGATCTCGGCCAGATACACCGACACGCCGCCCAGCTCGGCGCCGGCGGAGAAGCCCTGCAGCAGGCGGCCGAGCAGCACCAGCAACGGCGCCAGCACGCCGATGGTGCCGTAGCCGGGGACGAAGGCGATCAGCAGCACCCCGGCCGACATCAGCCCCAGGGTCAGGATCAGGCCCTTGCGACGCCCGTGCCGGTCGATGTAACCACCGAGCACCAGCGCGCCGATCGGCCGCATCAGGAAGCCGGCGCCGAACGTGGCCAGCGACAGCATCAGCGAGGCGAACGCGCTATGCGACGGGAAGAACGCATGGCCGATGGCCGTGGCATAGAAGCCATAGACCATGAAGTCGTACATCTCGAGGAAGTTGCCGGTGACCACGCGGAACACGGCGGCGGCGCCGTGCGGCGCGGCCTCGGCTGGGGATGGTGCGGAAGCGGTCATCGGTCGAAGTCTGCTGGAGAAGAAACGGCACTGCCTTGCGATGTCGTGCGACAGCAAGGGCGGCGCGCGGCAACGGTACAACACGTCGCGTGCGCATGCCGCCATGACGCCGCACGCCGCTACGTGCGGGTTAATGCACAGCGGTACGACGCCCAGGCCGGAACTGCCGCGGATGCAACATCGGGTGCATCCCGATACGCGCCGGTGATGCACCAAGCGGCGCTGCCGATGTCGATACGATCTCTACGTCCGCGCCTGGCTCGCTGGCGCCAACGCCTCACGAAGCAGGCCAGCACGCGCAGGTCGCAACGACGCCACCACGTCCGAACGGGTAGCCTGCACGCTGTCACGCACCAGGAAGCGACACCGATGCGTCCCGTTCGACCGCTGCACCTCGGCGTGATCGCCGACACCCATGGCCTGCTGCGCCCCGAGGCGCTGGCGGCCTTGCGCGGCTGCGCCGCGATCGTGCATGCCGGCGACATCGGCAAACCGGACGTGCTCGACGCACTGCGGGAACTGGCACCGTTGCACGCGATCCGCGGCAACATCGACACCGCGCCATGGGCACAGGCGCTGCCCGAGACCCTGGACCTGGACATCGACGGCGTGCGCCTGCACGTGCGCCACGACCTGAAGACGCTGGATCACGTCGCCGACGGCGTGGACGTGGTGATCAGCGGCCACTCGCACAAGCCCTTGCTGGAGACCCGCGACGGCGTGCTCTACCTCAACCCGGGCAGTGCCGGGCCGCGCCGTTTCCGCCTGCCGATCAGCCTCGGCCACCTGTATCTGACACCGACCGGCCCGCGCGGCGAGTTACAGATCCTGGGCTAGCGCAGGCGGTTCCCGCGCCGTGGCGCAGCGACACGCGACGGGCAGGCGACGAATGCGCGCGATCTTCGCTACAGTGGAGGTGGGGAGGCGTGCGGCCAGCGGAAGGCGTGGCGACGCCAGGATGCGGCAATGCGAAGGGGAGCGAGCATGCGCAAGGGATGGAACGTGTTCGGCAAGGTCGGCCTCGGCCGCATGACCAGGGACGAGTACCAGGCCAATCTCAACGGCCTGAACATGTTCTTCGGCGCCGTCCTGGGCCTGGTGCTCACCGGCACCGAGCGCCTCAACGCCTGGCAGTTCGGTGTGGTCCTGGGCGTCCTCGCCAGCCTGGTCATCTCGATCCTGTTCATTTCCAGCAGCCGGCACCGGGTGGCGTACGCGATCTACACCCTGCTGATGGTGCTGGCACTGCCGAAGGTGATCGACGTGATGCTCAAGGGCCAGGCCCTGCTGCCGGACAAGGTGCAGCCGACGCTGATCGTGTGGACCATGATGACCATCATGGTCGAGTTCTGGGGCCGCGAGAAGGACGCCGAGAACGCTGCCGCGACGGCCGTGGACCGCACGCTCGGCTAGGCGGCGCGCGGGCGCGGACGCGGACGCGGACGCACGTCGCACACCGTCGCGATGGCGGCGGCGCGTGGCCTCACCAGTCCGTCGGCGCGTAGTCCTTGAGGAACTGGCCCCACACGTGCTCGCCGGTGTTGAAGCCGTGGATGATCGGATCGACGATGCGCGCGGCGCCGTCGACGATGTCCAGCGGCGGATGGAAGCGCTCTTCCTCCACCTTGCGCGCGGCGATCTCGGCCGGATCCTCGTCGGTGACCCAGCCGGTGTCCACGCTGTTCATGTGGATGCCGTCGTTCTGGTAGTCGGCCGCCGAGGTGCGGGTCATCATGTTCAACGCGGCCTTGGCCATGTTGGTGTGCGGATGCCGGGTGGTCTTGAAGTTGCGGTAGAACTGCCCCTCCATCGCCGACACGTTGACGATGTGCTTGTCGCGCTCGGGCGTGCGCAGCATCAGCGGCTTGAGCCGCGCGTTGAGCACGAACGGCGCTACCGCGTTGACCAGTTGCGTCTCCAGCAGTTCCACCGAGGACACTTCGTCCAGCAGCAGGCGCCAGGAGTTGCGCCCGCGCAGGTCGACCTGCTGCAGGTCCTGGTCCAGGCGCCCCTCCGGGAACAGGTGCTGCTGGGCGAGCAGGTCGTCGGCCAGCAGCGGCACCTGCGACAGTTCGGCGGCGCGCAGCAGGCCGTCGGCACCGCTGCGCCCCTGGCCCGCCCCGGCCATCTGCGTGTTGCCCCCAGCCGGCAGCAGATCGGGACCGCGCAGGCCTTCGTACTGGCCCACCAGCCGGCGCACGTGCTCGGGCAGGTCGTGCAGCGCGGCGGTCTCGCCGGCCAGCATGTGCGCGTAGAACTGCGGCGGCCGGCGCACGGTCTGACAGGCGTTGTTGACGATGAAATCCAGGCGGCTGCGAGTCGCCAGCAGCTCGCTGCAGAACGCCTCGACGCTGGGCGTGTGGCGCAGGTCCAGCCCGTACACCTGCAGGCGGTGGCCCCACTCGGCGAAATCCGGCTCCTGCGCGTAGCGCGCTGCCGAGTCGCGCGGGAAGCGCGTGGTCACGATCAGCTCCGCACCCGCACGCAGCAGCTTGAGCCCGGCCTGGTAGCCGATCTTGACCCGGCCGCCGGTGAGCAGCGCCACGCGCCCGCGCAGGTCCGCGGTCTCGGTGCGCTTGACGTAGTTCAGCTCGGCGCAGGGCGGGCACATCTGGTCGTAGAAGTGATGCAGCTCGGTGTACTTCTGCTTGCACACGTAGCAGTGGCGCAACTCGGGCGAATGCACCGCCGGCGCCTCGGCCACGGCCTGCGCATGGGTCAGCGCTTCCGGGGTGTGCGGCGGAAAATAGTTGGGCGTGCTGAACACCGGTTTGCGCCGCAGCGCGCGGATGCCGGTCTGCGCCAGCAGTGCCTCGGCCTTGCGCACCTTCTCCTGGTGGCGCTCGCGCGCCTGTTCCTTGAGCAGCTTGCGCCGCGCCTTGGGCTCGGGATTGAAGACCTGGGCGACCACCTGCAGCAGGCGCACCCGCTCGGCTTCCGGCAAGGTATCGAGCACGCGCCGGTCGGCGGCGATGGTCTCGAGCAGGTCCAGGGCAATGCGCAGGCGCTCGGCCAGGGGCAGGTGGTCGGGCGAAACGGGGGCAGTGGCGTTCAAGACAGATCCGGGATGGGCGACGGCTGGCCGCGGCAGAGCGCCGGCACGATGCCGACAGGGCAGCACGCGGCCCTGCGGCGCCACCGCCCGCCGGAGCGGGAACAGCGGCGGCACGGGCCGCGGCGGGCCGGAGGAACCGGCCACCCGGGCATTTTCGCCGATCCGCGGCCTGCGATCCACGCGCCGTGCGATTGCCGGTCCCGGCCTCCGCTCCGGAGGTGGAGCGAGGCGGGACCGCTCAGCGCGCCGGTGCGGTCGCGAACTCGCCGCGCTGCAGTTTGGCCACGTCGTTGCCTTGCGCATCCCTGGCCTGCAGGTCGGCACCCTTGGCGGCGAGGTCCTTCAGCACCTCGGTGCGCTGGAACAGCGCCGCATACATGGCCGCGGTCTGACCGGCGTTGTTGCGCTGGTCCGGCGCGCAATCGGCCTGCATCAGCCGCTTGGCGATGCTCAGCTCGCCCTTGAAGATCGCGCCCATCAGCGCGGTGTTGCCGCGCTTGTCCTGCGCGCAGGGATCGGCACCGGCGCGCAGCAACTGCTCCACCGCCGCCTGCTGGCCGTGGTAGGCGGCCAGGATCAGCGCGGTGTAACCCTTGTCGTCGCGGGTATCGAGGTCGTAATGGGCGCGGATGAACTCGGCCAGCATGTCCTGGCGGCCCTGCCGCGCGGCATCGAAGAAGTAGCTGCGCAATTGCGCCTGCACCGCGGCCGGATCGGGCGCCGCCGGCGCGGCCGGTGCAGCGACCGCCGTGGCGCTGACCGCGAGGCCAAGAAGGAAGAGGACAACACGACGCATGGGGAGTCTCCGCAAGAAAGTGCGCGGCGCGGCGATGCCGCCGCCGGGCCGCGCGTGGGACGGATCAATCCTGCAGCTGCGCAGCCAATTGCTTGACCCGCGCCAGGTCGCCCTTGGCCACCCGCGCCACGCCGCTGCCGTAGGCCGGGTCGGCCTTGTACAGGAACGACAGCATGATGTGCTTGCTCGCGTCGTCGGTGCCGGCCAGCGATTCGCCGAAGCTCTGGATCAGGTCCTGCTGTTCCTTCTTGCTGTAGCTGCGGAACAGTTCGCCGGCCTGCTTGAAGTTCTGCTCGCGCGTGATCCTGGCCTGCTGGGTGGTGCCGGACAGCGGCAACTGGCTGTAGCGCGCGTTCGGATCCTGCGGCCTCGGGCTGAGACGGCTCGGCTCGTAGTTCACGCCGCTGCTGGTGCTGCCGGCATTCATCGCGCCGTCCTGGTTGCCGTTGTTGACCGCCACGCGCGGCCGGTTCACCGGCAGGCTCAGGCCATTGGTGCCGACGCGGTACAGCTGCGTGTCGGCGTAGGAGAAGATCCGCCCCTGCAGCAGGCGGTCTTCCGACGGCTCGATGCCCGGCACCAGATTGGCCGGCGCCATCGCCACCTGCTCGGTCTCCTGGAAGAAGTTGTCCACGTTCCTGTTCAGCACCATCTGCCCGATCTTGCGCTCGGGCACGCCCGGCCAGATCTTGGTGGCATCCAGCGGATCGAAGTCGAACTTGGCCAGGTCCTCGGGCGCGAGCACCTGGATGTACAGGTCCCACTTCGGATAGTCGCCGCGCTTGATCGCGCCGACCAGGTCGTTGGTCAGGTGGCTGTAGTCCTTGCCCTGCACCGTCACCACCTGCTGCGGATCCAGGTTCTTGAGGCCCTGCAGGCTCTTCCAGTGGAACTTGACGTAGTGCACCTGGCCCTGCGCGTTGACCAGCTTGTAGGCATGCACGCCGTTGCCGTCCATGAAGCGGTAGCCGGCCGGCGTGCCTTCGTTGGAGTACAGCAGGGTCAGGGTGCGGGTCGCCTCGGGCACGTGCGAGAAGAAGTCGAAGCGGCGCGCATCGTCGTCGAGGTTGGTGCGCGGGTCCGGCTTGAACGCATGCACCATGTCCGGGAACTTGATCGCATCGCGGATGAAGAAGGTCGGGAAGTTGTTGCCCACCAGGTCCCAGTTGCCTTCGCTGGTGTAGAACTTGGTGGCGAAACCGTGCGGATCGCGCAGCGTCTCCGGCGAATGGTTGCCGTGCACCACCGAGGAGAAGCGCACGAACACCGGCGTCGTCGTGCCCGGCGCGAACACCTTGGCCTTGCTCAGGTCGGAGATGTCGGCGGTGGCGGTGAACTCGCCATGCACGCCGGTGCCGCGCGCATGCACCACGCGCTCGGGAATGCGCTCGCGATCGAAGCGCTGCAGCTTCTGGATCAGTTGCACGTCCTGCAGCAGCGTCGGGCCGTTGGGGCCGGCGGTCTGCGAGTTCTGGTTGTCGCCCACCGGCGCGCCATTGTCGCGGGTGAGCGTGGACTGCGCGGCGCTGGCCGACAGGATCAGGGAAGGCGACAACAGGACAAGCAACAACAGGGATCCAGGGCGCATGGCGTCGGCTCGTGTGAAGGGAGCTGCAGCATGGCGGGAGTGCGACGCGCAGAACATTCGTTCCTTGCGATCGCTGCCATCGACGCGACCAATCGCATCCGCGCACTGTGATCGCGACCATTGGTAGAGCGCGCAATCCGTTGCAGCGGCAGCGTCGTCGCTGCGTCACTCGACGACAATGCAGCCGCAGATCGACCGCAAAATGTAGACGCGCCTGGCTAACGGCGGGAGTGGCGCTTGCTGGAATGCGCGGGCAGCAGCCGGGCGCGCGCGCATCGGAAGAGGCGCCCCCAAAAAACGAAGAGGCAGGTTTGCAGTTCTAAAGGCGCAATGCGTTCACCGATTGGAACGCCACACCGCAATACCGCGGCAAGGGACGTTGCCGATCGCGCATGCCGCATGCCTTGGGGCGCGGCTGACGCTTCGGTGCACGATCGACGCGGCGGCAACTGCGAAGGCGTCATTCCTGGGCAAGCGCGCGGTGAGCGAGAGGGCCAGTGCAGCAGCCCGCCCTCCCCGGCTCTGCCGCGATGGCGGACGCTAGCGCTTCGCGCTCAGCGCGCGGCTGCGGTCGGCGAACAGTGTCTGATCGGCGCGGCTGTAGGCCTCGCGCTGCACGGCCGCATCGATGCCGCGCTGGAAGTCGGCGCGGAACGCCGACTCGGTGATGCGCTGGGCGATCAGGAACACCGCGTGCGCCGTGTCGGCGCCGACCGCCTGCGCATCGGGAAAGCCCTGGCGCCGGATCAGATCGGTCAGGCGCTCCTGGCTTTCCTTCTGCGCCGTTCGCACCTCGCGCGCATACGCGCGCAACGAGACGGTGTCGTGCTGCAGCCGCTGCGGCGAATAGTCGCGCTTGAGATCGGCGCGGGCCTGTGCGTCATCGCTGATCAACTGCAGCAGTTGCGCGCGATAGGCCGGATTGGCCGGCGCTGCCGCTGCTGCGTCTTCTGTCGGTGCGCCCGTCGGCTGCGCCACGGCGATGCCGGTCAGCACGCACAACGCCGCTCCGAACGCCCACTGTCTGGCGATTCGCATGATGATTCCCCCTGTCGCCCGCGATACTAGACCAGCGCGCGCGCCCTGTCCGCGGTCTGGACTCGACAACACAGATCGCCGCCCGCGAGACAGAGGATTATCAACGTGCATCACGCCTACAGCTCAAACCAAGTCACACAATAGCCGGGGGTCATGCCAACCCGCAATCCGCAGGGCCATCTGCACTCAGGCGCTTCCGCGGCAGCCTGCCTCGACGCTGACTTGCGCGCGGCCACACAGTCTCCAGACCCCGAACCGCGCGCAGGAGTTCCGGCTGCCCCCTTGTGCGTGGACGAGCCCGCCGCTGCGATCGAGCTCGTCCCACCGGATGCACGTAGAAGGGCCAGATGCCCGGACCGCGACGCCCCCGTCGCCTCAGTGTGCGGCAACGTCAGGCGGCAACCCCATCTCGGCTCGGCGCTGCTGCAGGCGTTCGGGTTGCTCGACGTCGAACAGACTGCCATCGGCCTTGTGCTGGGTGCCGTAGAGTTGCGGCTGCCCGCTCAGGACTCGATTTCGATCCACGTACAGCGCAAGGTCCTCCTTGCTGTAGCGTCCCTTCTCGGCGGCAGCCTGGATACCTGTCAGGAACGCGTCGCGGAACGTCCGGTCCGCGGCATGTTGGGCCACCAGAAATCCCGCGTGTGCGCCGTCACTGCCGGCGACCGCCGTATCCGGAAAACCGTACTTGGCCATCAGCGCGGAGAGTGCCTGCTGGTTCTGTTGTTGCGAGGCATGGATCTTCAACGCGAGCGCGCGGGCGCTGCCGGGATCGTTCTGCAACTGCTGCGGCGTATAGTCCTTCAAGACATCTGCGCGGATCTGCTGATCGGCCTGAGCCAACTGCAGGAGCTGTTGCCGGTAGTCGGCGTTGACACCCTCGACCTCGACGGAATGGGCCATCGGTTGCTCCTGTTGAGGACGGGCAGAACTTCCGCCAGCGATCGCAAGCAGGGTGGCCGTGGTGATCAGGCGCATCATCATTCGCATAGGGAATTCGCTTCGGATGGAGTGGATGCCCGCGTGGGGGCTTGGGCGGATGGCACGGCCGCCATTGGTCTCTCGAATTCTTGATAACGTGCGGTTGCACCATGCACCAGCAAAGCGCAGAACCTGCGTGCGATATCCAGTTGCGCGAGCCTCTGATCCAGATACAGGAACTGGCCGCCAGGATTGAGTTCGATGAAGACCAGCTCCCCTCCGTCCGCCGGCACCAGGAAATCGGCGCAAAAAAAGTCGATGGCCAGCGTCTGCCGCAGGCGCTCGAGCTTGGCCAGCAGCCCATCGGGAAGCGCCGTTTCAGCGTAGGTGATCGCAGTCTTGTGTCGCACGGCGCGATAGTCGATCTCGCCTTCCAGCGCGTGCGTCATCTTGACCGCCACGTACTCCCCCTGGAGGCAGACGATGCGCACATCGCCGCGGTGGCGCACCACCTCCTGATAGTTGGTCGGGCACGCGCTGACATCGCCATCGGCCAGGGGTTCTTCGATACGGATGCGTGTCGCATACGACACGCTGTAGCCGGAATTTTCGGACCAAGCGCCGACGTTGAAGGGCTTGACGACCACGCCCCCCGGTTCGCGATCGCGAAAGTGGCGAATGTCTTCCGCGCGGTGGCTGATCAGCGTCCGCGGGATGCGCAGGCCACTGGACGCGGCGATGGCGAGCTGCAACGCCTTCTGGTCCGCCATCAACGCCTGCATCGGTGCATTGATCCAGCGCTGCACGCCGACGCCGCTTCCCATCACCGCCAGTGCACTGAGGTCGAACAGCATTCCCTCGGAACGAATGAATCCCACATCCTGCTCGTGCACACCCGCAGGTGCCGGCTTTTTGAACAGCAGGCGCCGGCACCACGCAGTGTCGTAGCGCAGCGGCGACCCGTCGCGCAAGAAGCGGGCACCATGCGTATCGCACAGCATCGACCCGCCTAGACCGCTCGGCCAGGCACTGCTGTCGAACAGGTCCACCCTGTGTCCTGCCGCTCCAATCATGTCAGCGATGGTCGCCGCATGGGTATCGTGCTGCGGTGCCACGATCAATATGTTCTTTGCGTCTTCCTGCATCGTCTGGATCCGTTGTGCATCCTCGCCAGATGCATGGCGGCGCTGCAGCACCGCCATGCGCCGCCCGATTAGCTGAAGATGATGATCGTCTCGGTGTCCACGGCTTCGACGATGATGATGATCAGGGTGTCCTGACCGCCACCGCAAGAGATCGCACTGACTTCTTCCTGGGTCATTTCACGCGCGAAACGCTGTGCAACGGGACGCGAATTTTCCGTGTTCACGACAGTTTCCATTCCACTCTCCTTGAAAGACAGCATGGTTATTCGCCGGCGACGATGCCGGCGAGCTTCTCGACGCTTCGCGACGCGTCAAGTCTTTCGGCGCCAGGTCGCGCGCCTTGATTCCGCTCCGCCCCCAGCACGACCTTGCGGTCGGCCGAGGCGATGGTGTCCTCGCGATGCGCGATCAGCACGCGCGTCATGCTCAGCGCCTTGATGTGCGCATTGACGATCTCGTCGCGCTGCCGATCCAGATGGCTGGTGGCCTCATCCAGCACCAGGATCTTCGGCTGCCGATACAGCGCGCGCGCCAGAATCACCCTCTGCCGTTGCCCACCCGACAGGATCGACCCCATGTCGCCCACTAGCGATTCGTACCCCATCGGCATGCGCACGATGTCGTCGTGGATGGCCGCCAACTTGGCGGCTGCCACGATGCGCTGCAGGCTGGCGTCAGGGTCGAAGAACGCGATGTTGTCGGCCAGGGAACCGGCGAAAAGCTGGTCGTCCTGCATCACCGCGCTGACCATGCCGCGATAGGTTTCCAACCCGAGCCGCCGGATCTCCACGCCACCCACTTCGATCTGCCCTTCGGTTGGCGCAAGCAGACCCAACAGAAGCTTGGCCAAGGTGGACTTCCCGCAGCCGCTCGGTCCGACGATGGCCACCGACTCGCCGGCGCAGACCTTGAGATCGAAGTTGCGCAGAACCCAGGGATCATCGTCGGAATAACGGAAGCTGACGCCCTTGAACTCGATCTCCGGCGCGAGCTCGGGCCCGCTGTAGTGTCCCAATGCATGCGGCTCGGGGTCGCTCATGGCGATATCGGCAATGCGCTCGGCATGCAGCCGTAGCATGCGGAACTCGATACACTTGTCGACCAGGCTGCCCGCCCGGCTGGTGAACAGATCCGCATAGCTGAGAAACGCCACCAGCATGCCCGCCGACAGCGCGTCCTGCAGCGCCATGTAGCCGCCGATACTGATCAACAGGACGCGCTGGATTCCGAAGACACCGCTATTCAACGCCGTGAACGCCAGGCCGATGCGCTGCGACTGCATATCCAGATTGGCGGCCTGGACGGTCGCCGCGAAAAGTCGGCTTTGGCGCAGGCCCTGCTTGTTGGCCAGCTTGATCGCCTGGATGCCACGGACCGACTCCATCAACTCGCTCTGCTGGCGCGCCGTATGGAACAATTGATCGCGGGTGATACCGAACTGCACGCGATACATCGCAACGCGCAGAAGCAAATAGCAGGCGAATGCCGCCAATACCACGCCGGCGAGCTTGGCGCTGTAGAAGAACAGCACCACCAGCGCCAACATGCCGGTCATGCCGTTGAGTACCGCTTCGACGAAGCTTCCGGTCAGCGTCGTCTGAATCGACTTCAGCGATCCGAACCGCGACAGCACGTCGCCCATGTGCCGCTTTTCGAAATAGTCCAGCGGCAAGCGCATCAGGTGGCCAAACAGGTTGTTGATCCATTGGCTGTTGAGCGAGGCGCCCAGCCAACTGACCACCCAGCTGCGCGCCAGCATTAGCGCCGTCTGGGCGAGTACCGCGATTAGGAATCCGATCGCCAGGATCTTGAGCAACGGCATGTCCGCGGAGATCAGGACATGGTCGATCAACCATTGCATCTGGAACGGCATCAAGAGCACCAGCATCTCGATCGCCAGCGCCAGTGCGAAAACCTGCACGAGTGCCCGACGCAGTCCGCCGATCCTGCCGGTCAGTGCACGCAAGGACACCGGTTGCGGCGCCGCCGCCTTCTCGAAGCTAGGACTCGGCACCAGTTCCAGCAACACCCCGGTGAAGTGCTTGCCCACCTCCGCCAAAGGCAGTCGCAGCAGGCCGCGCGCAGGATCGTGGATCACCGCGACGCCGCGCGTCACGCGCTCCAGGACCACGAAATGGCTCAGATCCCAATGCAGGATGCAGGGCCCGCCAACGGCGGCCAAGTAGTCGAGTTCAGCGCGCATCGGCCTGACCTCGAAACCGATCGCGCGTGCGATTTGCATCAGGCGTTCGAGGCGTGCGCCCTGCAACGAGATGCTGAAGCGTCGACGCAAGCTGGGCAGGTCGACATTCTGGCCATGGAATCCCGCGACCATCGCCAGGCAAGCCAGGCCGCATTCCGCTCCTTCCGTCTGCATGATCGGTACGATGCGCGTCGCGAACGGTGCCCTCCAGGACGACCAGGACCGGCTCATGATCCGCGCTCGTTCGAAGGGGTGTCGCGCATGCCGGAGGCCAGCTCGTAGACCGGCTCGAACATCCACTCGATCAGGTGCCTGCGTTCGAGCAGGATGTCCGCATCCAGCGCCATTCCGGGACGCAGAGGCTCCTGGCGTCCATACGCCACGACATTCTGGCTACCCAGTTCGACGATCACCCGATAACGCTGCTCCTTGATGTCCTGACCCAGCAACCGGGTCAGATCGCCCGAACTCATCGCACTGCGCGAAATCTCCGCGACGCGGCCGGCGTGGCGTCCGAACTTCTGATACGGGAATGCCTGATAGCGCAAGACCACCCGATCGCCTGGACTGACGAACCCGACGGCCCGCGACGATACCCACAGCTCGGCGCGTAGACGCGTATCCCGCGGCAACAGCGTCATCAACGGCTGCTGCGCGGCGACAGGTTGTCCCGGATACACCAGCAGATTGCCGACGATCCCATCCGATGGCGCGCGCAGGATCACCGCGCGGCGAGCCTCGCTCTCCGAGATCGACTGCGCCACGTCCGCCAGTTGCCGATCGATCTCGTTGTTCTTTCCGATCAGCGTTGCCGGAAGCTGTTCCAACTGTGTCCGCAACTGCGATTGTTGCTGCCGCAACTCCAGCGAACGCTTCTGCAGATCCTTGAGCTGCGCCTGATTCTGAATCGCCACATCCTGCTGCTGCAGCAGCTGCACCTTGGTCAGCACCCCACGATTGCCGGGACTGGACCATTGCTCATACAGGCGAGCGGCGCTTTCGGCGCGTTGCCGCTGCAGAACGACCTGTTCTTCGGTACTGGCGATCTGACTCTTCAACAACGCGATGCGCGTACGCAGGTCACGATCCTGCGCTTGCGAGAGGCTGCGCTGTTCCTCGATGTCGGAACGCAAGCGCTCGCGCTTGAGGCGCAACTGCGCGATCACCGATGCCTGCGTATCGCCGAGCGATGCGCTGTCTTGCTCGCCGGAGATCTCAACCAGCGGTTGGCCCGCGCGGACGTTTGCGCCTTCCTTGGCGAACGTACGCACGACACGCCCGGACGCGGAGGGCGTCAGGGTCAGCAGTCCGGGATCGGGAACCAGCGTGCCGTTGACCGCTTCGCGTCGTGTATAGCTGCCGATGCACAACAGCGCCAGCACGATGACGAGCAGCGCGATGCTCACCCAGAAGTAAGCCCAACCGAAGCGCGGCGCGTCCAGGCGCACAGCGCCGAGCCAGCCCTCGCGGCGCGCTCGAAACACTTCTTCCCTGAAGAATCCGTCCGCCATTGCCATCCCCTGAGCGGCGCTGCATGCGTTCCTAGCGCGTGATGTTTTATCGCGTGCCGGCTAAAAGCCGTCAAGCGCGCAACTGCATATCCATGGACGGTGCGGTAGACAATTCCGGTTGCGGCGACGCCGCACGCAGCGCGTCGTGACACGCGGTGGCCCGCGTGCTCGGCGACAGGCACGCGGCCATCGCCGTCGCGTTTGCAGCGGCTAGCCGATCACCCGCTTGAACGGCGGCAGCGCGTCGATGATGCGCTTGCCGTAGCGCTTGGTCAGCAGCCGCGAGTCGAGAATGATCACGCGCCCGTGGTCGTCGGCGGTGCGGATCAGGCGGCCGGCGAACTGGGTCAGGGTGCGCAGCGCGTGCGGCACCGCGATCAGGTTGAAGGCGTTGAGGCCGCGGCTCTCGAACCATTCGCCGAGCGTGGCGGTCTGCGGATCGGTCGGCACCGCGAACGGCACCTGGGTGATGACCACCGTGGTGCAGGCCTCACCGGGCAGGTCCAGGCCCTCGCCGAAGGAATTGAGGCCGAACAGCACCGAGCCTTCGCCGGCGCCGATGCGGCGCATGTGCTCGCCGATCATCTGCGACTTGGAACCGTCGCCCTGCACCAGCACGCGGTTGCGCTGCGCGATCGGCAGCAGGTCGGCCACCTTGAGCATCTTCCAGCGCGAGGTGAACAGCACGATCGAGCCCTTGCCCCAGTCCAGTTCGCGCACCAGGTAGCGCGCCACTTCGCGTGGATGGCCCTCGCGGTCGTCCGGCGCCACCGGGAACGCCGGCACGATCAGTTCGGCCTGGTTGGGCAGGTCGAACGGCGAGGACAGCGACACCATCTCCGCATGCGCGGGCAGGCCGTTGTCGATCGCCAGCGCCTGGAAGTCGCCGCCGCCGGTGAGCGTGGCCGAGGTCAGCACCGCCGCATCCACTTCGCTCCACAGCAGCGAGCGCAGCACCTGCGCGGCCGACACCGGCGAGCAATGGCAGATCAGATCGGCATCGCGCGAGGCGGTGATCCAGCGCGCCATCGGCGGCTGCCCGTCCTGGTCCTCGCGGCGCCAGCCCAGCCACAGCGCGTACTGCTGCTCGACCATCTCCAGGGCCATGCCCAGGTTGCGCTGCAGGCGTTCCTTGGCCGCGTCCTCCTGCTTGGACTTGGCCGCCATCTGGTGTGCGGCTTGCACCCAGTTCAGCAGCGCCCCGGTGTCCTGCGCCTGCGCATCGATCAGCGGCTTCCAGTCCTCGGGCAGGCGGCCGTTGGGCGCGCGCCACATCGGTTCGTCCTGGCCCGGCTCCGGCACCCACACCCGTTCGATCTCGGCGCGGAACGCCTTCAGGCCCTTGGCCACCTGCGCGGCCAGTTCGACCGCCTCGTTGGGCAACTGGTTGCCGATGCGGTCCTTGTCGGCGAGCCGGTAGGCGGCGCCGACCAGCGCCTGCAGGCGGCCGGTGCGCCGCGCCATCTCGTCCAGCGGCAGGTTCGCCGCGCCCTGGTCGATGGCCACGCCGGCGATGTGGTGGCCCTCGTCGAGCACCAGCAGCATGTCCGACGGCGGCGCGATCAGCGGCTGGCCGTTGTCGCTGTCGCCCAGCGACAGCGCCGACAGCAGCAGGGCGTGGTTGGTGACCACGATCTGCGCATCGCGCACCTCGCTGCGCGCCTTCAGCACCGGACACTGCACCGCGAACGAACAGCGGCGCCCGGCGCAGCCGGCCGCATTGGTGGTGATGCGCACACGCAGCGACGGCGGCACCGGCTCCGGCGCGGCATCCAGGTCGCCGTTCCATGTCCTGTCGGCGTAGGCCTTGGCCAACGCCCGCGCCTGCTCGGCCTCGGCCGGGCTCAATGGGCGGTCGTACAGCGGCGCCTCGTCCTCGAACATGCTGTCCTGCGCGGCCTCGCCATGCAGCTCGGCGACGTTGCGCGTGCACAAGTAACGGGTGCGGCCCTTGGCCAGCGCCACCGTGGCCTCCAGCCCGGTGGCCTTGAGGAAGGCCGGGATATCGCGCTCGACCAGCTGCGACTGCAGCGCCACCGTGCCGGTGCTGATCACCAGCTTCTTCTTGCTGGCCAGGGCGATCGGCACGCCGGCGGTCAGATAGCCCAGGCTCTTGCCGACGCCGGTGGGCGCCTCGGCCACGCCGACGCCGCCGGAGGTGCCGAGCGCGCGCGAGACCACGCCGATCATCTGGCTCTGCGCGCGGCGCACGCGGAAGCCCGGCGTATTGGCCTGCAGCTTGGCGTAGGCATCGCGGATGGCCAGCTTGACCGGTTCGGTGAGCTGACGCGGGGACGGGCCGGACGCGGGCGGCGTCGACGGCGAAGCGGAATCGGTCATCCCGGCATTTTCTCACGTCCCGTCGCAGGGACTGAAACGCTGGAACTGAACGGCACTGCGCGCCGCGTTATGGCGGCGGCGCGGCCTTGCGCGGCAGCGCCAGCCACAGCGCGCGCAGCAGCAAGGCCAGCCCGGCCACGTACAGCGCATCGTCCAGCAGATGCACCAGCGCATAGGCGTCCGGATGGGTGCCGCGGAACTGGGGCGTCATCAGTTCCACCCAGCCCAGCACCGCGTTCAACAGGCGCGGCAGGATCGCGCCCATCATCAGCACCGTCAGCCCGAGCCGCGCCAGCGTGCGTGCGCGGCCCGGCGCCAGCCGCGGGAGCAGCAGCAACGCGATCAGCGGCAGCAACAGCCGCGCCAGCAGGCCGAGCCCGCCGGTCAGCACGCTCATGTCCAGCACCGGGTGCACGCTCATCGCCAACATCCTCGCCTCCCTGGACGACGCACGCCCTTGTTCTTCAGTTCGATGGCGCCCGCCGCGCCGGCAGGGCGAACCACAACGCCAGCACCAGCAACAGCGCGCTCGCTGCCGTCAGCAGCGCGACGATCGCCTCCGACATGACCATCCACAGGTTGGATTCGGTCGCGTTCGCCGCGCGCGACATCAGCCACGCCGGCAACAACGACATGCCCGTCGTCAGTACCACGACCAGCACCAGCACGCCCAACCCCCACAAGCCGAGGGTACGCGGCCGGCCAGGACCGCGCGTGGCCAGCAACCCCAGCCCGACCGCAGACATCGCCAGGATCGGGAACTGGAACAGCGCGGTGAGCAAGAGATAGTTCACGGCGACAGAGTCCACGCAGGGTCTCCTCTTGATGGGCAGCGAACGGGGCGATCGGCGCCGACCAGGACCACGCCATAGGAGCGGCCCGGGCGTCCCTGCGGTTCTCGCAGCACGATCTCCCTGGACGCGGGTCGCCGCGACGCCATCAGTGCGGGTTTGCGACGCGCGGCGGCATGGCGAAGCGCAACGCCAGCACCAGCAGCAGCATGCCCACCGCGAAGATCAAGGCGACCGCGCCGTTGACGATGCCCAACAAGCTCGAGATCGACGAGTAACTGTGGCCTTGGGAAATCAACCACATCGGCACGAACCACAACGCCAGCCCCAGGCCCAGGGCCAGCAGCAGGACCGCCAGCCCGCAGATTCCCAAGGTGCGCGCACGGCCAGGACGGCGCGTGAACAGCAGCGCCAGTCCGACCACATAGACCAGCGCGAGCGGCAATTGCGTGAGCAGTCGCGTCAGCACCTGCAGCATCAATGATTCGTCCATGCGTTTATTCCCGGATAGAGGGTGGAGGCGAAGTGTTTCAGTCGGCGCTGACCAGCACGGCATCACGCTCGCGCAGCGCGGCGTACACCGGGTCGGTGTCCGGGCGCACGCCGTGCCAGGCCTCGAAGCTCTCGGCGGCCTGTTCCACCAGCATGCCCAGGCCATCCACGGTGTCGCGGCAGTGCGCCGCGCGCGCCCAGGCCAGGAACGCGATCGCCACCTCGCCGTAGTTCAGGTCCACCGCCAGGGTCATGCTGTTGATCAGCGACAGCGGCAGGGTGAAGCTGGCGGCCGGGTCGCGGCCGATGGTGGTGGCATTGACGATCAGCTCGAAATCGCCCAGCTCGCGCAGGTCCTCCCAGTAGCGCGAGATCGCGCGCGCCGGCTCGCCCAGTGCATCGACCAGCGCGTCGGCGCGTTCCGGCGCGCGGTTGACCACCACCAGTTGCTGTACGCCGGCCTCCAGCAGCGCCGGCGCCACGCCGCGCGCGGCGCCGCCGGCGCCCAGCAGCAGCGCACGGCGGCCACGCAGGTCCAGGCCGTTGCGGCCGGTCAGGTCGCGCACCAGGCCGGCGCCGTCGGTGTTGTCGCCATGCCACTGGCCGTCGCGGAAGCTGAGGGTGTTGACCGCACCGGCCGACTGCGCGCGTGCGCTGTGCACCACGCTGAGGGCGAACGCGGCTTCCTTCAGCGGCAGGGTCACGTTGGCGCCGACACCGCCGTCGGCGGCGAAGGCGGCCAGCGCCGCGGCGAACCCGTCGGCCTGGACGTCGATCGCCTCGTACTGCAGGGCGATGCCGGTCTGTTTGGCGAAGGCGGCATGGATGTGCGGCGACAGCGAATGGGCGACGGGATGGCCGAACACGGCAAAACGGGAGTTGGGCATGGAGCGCTCGTTGGTTGTTTTAGACTGGCGGCGACATTCCATGGACTCCCACATGCGGACCCCTGTCCTGCCGCTCGCGCTGGCCGCGAGTTTACTCTGCGCGCCGTGTGCGTTCGCGCTTTCCGAATTCGGCATCGAGGGCATGGGCGTGGTATCGACCGCCGCCGACGAGACCCGCGCCAGTGTCGCGCCCGACGGCCAGCGCATCGTCTGGGCCAGTCCCGACCGCGCCGGTGGGCCCGGCGGCGGCGACCTGTGGCAGGCCGTGCTGCGCGACGGGCGCTGGCGCGACCCGCAACCGCTGCCGGCGCCCGTGAACTCGCCGAGCCTGGACAGCGACCCGTTCTTCAGCGCCGACGGACGCTGGCTGTACTTCGCCTCGGATCGCCCCGGCGGCCACGGCGGCAGCGACCTGTACCGCGCGCCGGTGCTGGCCGACGGCGGCTACGGCGCGCCGCAGAACCTGGGCGCGGCAGTGAATTCGCCGGGCAACGAGCGTGCACCGACCCTGTCGCTGGACGGCACGCGGCTGCTGTTCGCCAGCGACGGCCATGGCGGCGCCGGCGGCCTGGACCTGTTCGTGGCGCACCAGGAGGGCCAGGCGTTCGCAGCACCGCAGGCGTTGGCCGGGGTCAACAGCGCCGACGACGAGACCGATGCGGCCTGGCTGGGCGACGGCCGTGCGCTGCTGTTCGCGCGTGCCCATGGCGGTACGAGCAGCCAGGTGCTGCTGGCGCAATGCGCCGGTGGCCGCTACGCGGATCCGCAGCTGCTGGCGCTGTCGTTCAACGGCAGCGACGGCCACACCGCCGGCGCCGTGCTGGATGCGTCCAAGCCCAGCGAACTGCTGCTGTCCGGCAGCGCCCGCGCGCCCAGGGCCGGCAAGCGCGACCTGTACCGGATCAAGGCGCCGGCCGCCACCGGTAGCGGCGACTGCAGGTAAGCGGATTGCGCGGCGACGCGAGGCAGATGCCGGTCTGCTGCCGCGCCGACACACAACAAGCGGGACCAGAAGGCCGTTGTGAGAGGGACTTCAGTCCCGACGCATGGCACTCGGACGCATCGCCCGGTTGCTTCACGCGCGCATCCCGCTCGGATCAGAGGCTCCCTGAAATGGCTGCCACCGTCCTCAGCCCAGCATCATGATGCGCAGCGACGATCAGGGCTGGCACGCAAGAGCCTGGATCGCACTGCGATCGGCGCATCGCCTCAATACACATCGCGCCGATAGCGCCCATCCGCGCTGAGCGCATCGAGCGTGTCCTCGCCCAGGATCTCGCGCAGTGCCGTATCCACGCCGCGCGCCATGCCGGCGAGGCTGCCGCAGACGTACACGGTGGCGCCACGCGCCACCCAGTCGCGAACCGCGTCGGCGGCCTCGCGCAACCCGTCCTGCACGTAGCGCTTGTGCGCCTGGTCGCGCGAGAACAGCAGATCCAGACGCTGCAGATGGCCGGCGTCGCGCCAGGCGCGCAGCTCGTCGCCGAACAGCGCATCGTGCGCGGCATTGCGTTCGCCGAACAACAGCCAGTGCTCCTGCACACCGGCCTGCGCGGCCTCGCGCAGCAGGCTGCGCAGGCCGGCGATACCGGTGCCGTTGCCGATCAGCAGCATGGGCGCATCGCCATGCCGGCGGAACCCGGGGTTGGCCCGCACCTGCGCGCGCAGCACCGCACCCACCGGCGCATGCTGGCACAGCCAGCCGGCGCCCACACCGGGTCGGCCGTCGTCGCGCACGGTCAGGCGCACCACCAGTTGCAGCAGCCCGTCGGCCGGCACCGAAGCGATCGAGTATTCGCGCAGCGGCAGGGTCGGCAGCGCGTCCACCCAGGCCTGCAGGTCGTCGCCCGGCGTTGGCGGCGTCAGCGCGCGTGACGCCAGCGCCTGCCACAGCGGCTGCCGCAGGCCATCGGCTTGTACCGTCTGTTCGGCGTTCAGCGCTTGTGCGGCGAGCCAGGCGCGGACCGTCTCGGCGGCGTGGCAGGGCTGCACTTCCAGGATGT
This sequence comes from Xanthomonas sp. LMG 12459, assembly GCF_009192905.1. Taxonomy (NCBI): domain Bacteria; kingdom Pseudomonadati; phylum Pseudomonadota; class Gammaproteobacteria; order Lysobacterales; family Lysobacteraceae; genus Xanthomonas; species Xanthomonas sp. LMG 12459. The sequence continues at coordinate 177 of NZ_NSGT01000047.1, read as the reverse complement.
CGCCGGCATGCCAGTGCGCCTGCGGCGGTGGCACGAGGTCGATACGCCACACCGGCGCGCCGGCGCTGCCGGGGTTGAGCAGGACGCGACCGGCCAGGCTCCAGTCCAGCGGCTCCGGTGCCTGCAGCGCCGGCGCCGACGCCGCCACGCCGGTGGGCGCGGGCCGTTGCCATTGCC
>NZ_NSGT01000046.1:0-6911 GCF_009192905.1 Xanthomonas sp. LMG 12459 | reverse complement strand
CCGCCGTGGAACTCGCCTTCCATGCGTGCGGTGAGGTCGCCGGCGGCGATGGACTGCAGCAACGCCGACAGCTTGCCCAGGTTGTTGTCGCTGACCTCCATCATCGCGTTGAGGTCCTGCACCATCAGCCGGAAGTCGTGCTGGAAATGCGCGGCATCGCCGCGGGCGCTGAAGTCGCCGGCCGCCGCCGCGGCGGCCAGACGCTTGATCTCGGTGTTGATCGCCAGCAGGCTGGCCTTGGCCGCATCCATCGACTCGTGCAGGACCGCGCGGCTGCCGGGCAGGCGCCGGGCGTCGCGGCGCAGGTCGCCGTTGGCGTATTCGTTGAGCACGCCGATGGCGTCGACGATGGCGTCCAGGTGCTCGAACATCATGGTGTTGATGCCCTTGCTCAGCTCGCCGTACACGCCCGGGAAGTCCTGCGGCATGCGGTGGGACATGTCCTTGTCGGCATGCAGTTCGATCATCAACGCGGTTTCGCTGGAGAAGCGCTGCAACTGGGTCTGCATGCGGCCCATCGCGACCAGCAGGCGGCCGGGTTCGTCGCGCGCATCGGTGGCCACGTCGTTGTCCAGGCGTCCATCGGCAATGGCTTCGGCGGCGCGGGTGGCCTGGTTCAGCGGTCCGGTCAGGCTGCGGGTGATGGTCCAGGCCAGCAGGCCACTGACGATCAGCACGGCCAGGCCGCCGCCGAGCAGCATGTTGCGGCCATCGGTCATCGCCTCGGTGGCCGTGGCATAGGCCTGCTTCATCTGCGCGTCCTGGATATCGGCGTTTTCCCGAATCTTGGCCTGCCAGGCGGCGGTGGCCGGTCGCGCCTTTTCGTTCAATAGGGCTTGCGCTTCGTCGTTGCGATTGGCCGCGCCGAGCGCAATCACCTGATCGTTGAGCTTGCCAGCGACCGCCCGTTGCGCATCGATCTCCGCGCGCAGCGTGCGGATGCGCTCGCTGGTGTCCTGGAACGCATCGAGTTGCCTGCGCATCTCCATGTAGTGCGCGCGATGCTGCTTGATTTCCGCCAGTGCTTCCCGGTTGAGCTGGTCGCTGCTCACCATTGCCAAGGTGCCGAGGGCGACCAGGATGTTGGCGTTGTCGTCGAGCATGCCGTTGCTGATGCGGATCTTCTCGACGTTGATCTTGACGATATGGTCCAGCTCGTTCCGCGCCCGCGACATGGACAGCAGGCCGGCCGCGACCAGCAGGCAGGACAGCAGGATCAATAGGCCGAACGCGCCGCCGAGGCGGCGGCCCACGTTGTAGCGTTGCAAGAGCGACGTCATGTTGGAACCCCCTGAAAATGGACGAGTCACGGCGTGGTCGGTACCAGGGAAAACCGGTCGTAATGCTGGTTTCATCTGTGATGAAGTGCGTAAAACAGGCGAGAGGCATGCGGAAACATGCGTTCAAGCCACGCCAACACGGCACACGATGCGTTTTCCCCGCTGCTGCAGCACGGCTTCAGCGACCGGCAGCTCCTCCGATCGCTCCCCTGGAGCGCCGGTTCCACCTCCCCAGGTGTGACCGGCACGCACATGTAGACAAAAACTGTGCGCTCAATGGGCTATCGGCAATCACGGCGGGTTCTTTAGGGCCGCGTTGCGGTGTTTGCAGCTTGGATGGCGGGCATCTGCGTGCAGCGCGCGTCGCCCTGTCTCAGGCGGCCATGTACGCAGAGACGCGGATCTGCAGCGCGCACCGCAAACAAAAAGCCCCGGCATCGCTGCCGGGGCTCGTGTGTGGCGTGGTGCGGGGGGGGCGGGGCGGTCAGGCCGCCTGCTGCACCCGCAGCGAGCGGACCAGGCCACCGATGTCCACGATCAGGGCGACGCGGCCGTCGCCGAGGATGGTGGCACCGGAGATGCCGCTGATGCGCCTGTAATTGTTCTCGATGTTCTTGACCACCACCTGCTGCTGGCCGATCAGTTCGTCCACTTCCAGCGCCAGCTTCTGCCCGTCGGCCTCGACCACCACCACCAGCGGTTCTTCGCTCTGCTCGATGCGGCCGAAGCCGTAGGAGTCGCTGAGCGAGAGGATCGGCAGGTATTCGCCACGGACCCGCAGCACGCGGCCTTCGCCGGCCATGGTGCGGATGTCGTCGGCCTTGGGCTGCAGCGCCTCGATGACGTAGGCCAGCGGCAGGATCAGGGTTTCGCCCGACACCGCCACGGTCATGCCGTCGAGGATCGCCAAGGTCAGCGGCAGGCGGATCAGCACGCGGGTGCCGCGGCCGGATTCGCTTTCCAGCTGCACTTCGCCGCCCAGGCCCTGGATGTTGCGGCGGACCACGTCCATGCCGACGCCACGGCCGGACAGGTCGGTGACCGCGTCGGCGGTGGAGAAGCCCGGGGCGAAGATCAGGTCCCAGACCTGCGCATCGCTCGGGTTGTCCGGCACCGCGATGCCGCGTTCGGCGGCCTTGGCCAGGATGCGGTTGCGGTTGAGGCCGGCGCCGTCGTCGCTGACTTCGATGACGATGTGGCCGCCCTGGTGCGAGGCCGCCAGGGTGATGGTGCCGGTCTCGTCCTTGCCGGCGGCGCGGCGCGCCTCCGGCAGTTCCAGGCCGTGGTCGATCGAGTTGCGCACCAGGTGCACCAGCGGATCGGCGATCTTCTCGATCAGGCCCTTGTCCAGCTCGGTGCCCTCGCCGATCGTGCGCAGGCGCACCTGCTTGCCGAGACGGGTGGAGAGGTCGCGGACCAGGCGCGGGAAGCGGCGGAACACCGCGTCCACCGGCAGCATGCGCACGCCGATCACCGCTTCCTGCAGGTCGCGGGTGTTGCGTTCGAGCAGGTCCAGGCCGGCGAACAGGCGCTCGGCCACGGCCTGGTCCAGGCCGGTGGAGACCTGCTTGAGCATGGCCTGGGTGATGACCAGTTCGCCGACCAGGTTGATCAGCGCGTCGACCTTGTCGACGCTGACGCGGATCGAGCTTTCCGCTTCGTGCGCGGCGGCGGCGTTGCCGGCCGGCGCATTCGCGGCCACGGCAGCGGCCGGGGCGGCGGTGGCGGCGGTCGGCGGCGCGGTCAGCACCGGCGCCGGCGCGGTGGCCAGGCTCGGCGGCGGCACCGGGCGGATTTCCAGCTCGCAGTCGTCGATGACCCAGGCGAAGGTGTCTTCGATCGCGCTGCGCGGGATCTTGCCGACCAGGCCCAGGTCCCAGGCCAGGTAGGCCTCGAGCGGATCGAGTTCGGCGAAGCCGGGCAGGCGCGTGCTGCGGCAGGCGACCTGCAGCGGACCGAGGTGTTCGAGTTCGCGGATGATGCGCAGCGGGTCGTTGCCGCTCATGAACAGCGACGGCGCCGGAGTGAAGCCGATCTGCCAGGCTTCCGGCTCGGCCGGCTGGTTCGCCGCCGGGGTGGCGACGGTGGGCGCGGCCGGGCCGCCGTTCAACGCGTGCTGCAGGCGCTCGTGCACGGCCTTGACCGCGGCCGGATCGGCCGGGACGCCGTGTTCGGCTTCGCGCAGCAGGGCGCGCAGCACGTCCACCGAGCCGAGGATGGCGTCGATCGCGTGCGCTTCTACTTCGCGCTTGCCGGCGCGCAGTTCGTCGAGCAGCGTCTCCAGCACGTGGGTGAGGCCGGCCATCGCCTCGAAACCGAAGGTGGCGGCGCCGCCCTTGATCGAGTGCGCGGCGCGGAACACCGAGTTGATGGTCTCGGGGTCGCGATTGCCTTCTTCCAGCGACAGCAATCCGGCTTCCATCGCGTCCAGCCCTTCGCGGCTTTCCTCGAAGAAGGTGGCGTGGAAACGTTGCAGGTCCATGCTCATGGGGCGGGAATCCGGAAAAGGAGGGGAGGGATCAGCCCAGGACTTTCTGGACGGTGGCGATCAGCTGTTCGGGATTGAACGGCTTGACCAGCCAGCCGGTCGCACCGGCCGCCTTGCCCTCGGACTTTTTCTCCGCCGCCGACTCGGTGGTCAGCATCAGCATCGGGGTGAACTTGTAGTCCGGCAGCTGCCGCAGTTCGCGGATCAGGGTGATGCCGTCCATGTTCGGCATGTTGACGTCGGTGACCACCGCGTTGAAGCGCTGGCCCTTGGCGCGGCCCAGCGCGACCGCGCCGTCTTCGGCTTCTTCGACGGCAAAGCCGGCCGAGGTGAGGGCGAAGGAGACCATCTGGCGCATCGACGCCGAATCGTCCACTACCAAGATACGTGCGCTCATGCCGCGTTCTCCACAGATTTCAGATTGTCAGGGGTTGCAGGAAGGCCCAGCGATTCGCTGACCCCTAGCAGGCGTGCCGCGTCGCGAAAGGTGGCGTTGCAGGCCTCGAATTCGGTGCGCTTGCCGTTCTTGCGACGGGCATCGACGAATGCGCACAGCACCTGTACGGATGCGGTATGGATGCGGCGGACTTCGCCGGCGTCCAGCCGCAGCACGTCGTCCGACGCAAGGAACGCGGTCAGGCGTTGTTTCAGGTCGGCGCTGGTCTCGATACCGAGATCTTCGCCAAGTGGGACTGTGCTCATCATTGCTCCGCACCAATGGTTCTATGGCAGATAACGGCCGTGGCCTGAAAAGCTTTAGCGGCGCTTGGAAAGTGCGGCACCGTTCCCAGTTGCCGCCCGCCGGCCCGGGTCAGTGCAGCAGTTGCTCGGCGTCGAGCAGGATCATCGGCTGCTGCGCCAGCCGCGCCACGCCGCGGAACAGATGGTTGGAAATGCGGCAGATGCGGGCGTTGTCCGGCGGCTCGATCTGCTGGTCGCTGAGGCTGGCCACGTCTTCCACCGCGGACACGCGCAGGCCCAGGGTCTCGCCGTTCTCTTCCAGCACCACCACCCGGGTCTGCATGTCCATCTCGATCGGCGCTGCGCCCAGGTGCACGCCGAGGTCGAGCACCGGCACCACCTGGCCGCGCAGATTCATGATGCCGAGCATGGCCGGCGGCGTGCCGCGCAGCGCCAGCAGCGGCACCGGCAGCACCACTTCCTGCACCTTCAGCAGTTCCAGGGCGTAGGCCTGCTCGCCGCAGCGCAGGCGCAGCCAGCGGGTGCGGCGCTCGGCCAGGCGTTCGGGGGCGATGGCCGAGCCATGCGGCACGCTTGGCGCCATGAAGGCCTGCAGGTTCGGCGGCAGCTTCGCGCCGGCGGCCTGGGCGCGGCTGGCTTCGGCGCGGCGTTCAGGCGGCACCGCCATCGGCGGACGCTTGACCGCGCGCGCGGCGGCGGCATCGTCTTCGGCGGCCAGATCGCGCGGCACGGCGGCACGCTGCCGCTCCATCGCCGCGACCGCGTCCAGGTCGGCCTGGCGCTCGGCCTGCTGGGCCGGCGTCAGCGCGGCGGGCGCCGGCGCTGCTTGCGACATGATGCCGGCCAGGGCCGGATCGGAGTCGGCTTCGGCCAGGACCGCGGCAGCGATCTGCTCGGGGGTCGGGCCGGCCGGGGCAGGCGCCAGCGCCTGCTGCGACATGATGCCGGCCAGGGCCGGATCGGAATCGGCTTCGGCCAGGACCGCGGCGGCGATTTCTTCGGGCGTCGGACCGGCGGGCGCGGGCGCGAGCGCCTGCTGCGACATGATGCCGGCCAGGGCCGGATCGGAGTCGGCTTCGGCCAGGACCGCGGCGGCGATCTGTTCGGGCGTCGGACCGGCCGGCGCGGGCGCCAGCGCCTGCTGCGACATGATGCCGGCCAGGGCCGGATCGGAGTCGGCTTCAGCCAGGACCGCGGCGGCGATCTGTTCGGGCGTCGGACCGGCCGGCGCGGGCGCGAGCGCCTGCTGCGACATGATGCCGGCCAGGGCCGGATCGGCATCGGCTTCGGCCAGGACCGCGGCGGCGATCTGTTCGGGGGTCGGGCCGGCCGGTGCGGGCGCGAGCGCCTGCTGCGACATGATGCCGGCCAGGGCCGGATCGGAGTCGGCTTCGGCCAGGACCGCGGCAGCGATCTGCTCCGGGGTCGGTCCGGCCGCGGCCGGGGCGGGCGCCGTCGTCGCGGCGTCCGCTTGCACGTCGGCGACCGCGACCGGCGCTGGGCTCGGCGGCACGGCCTTCTGTTCCTCGGCGATCACGTCGTGGAGCAGGCCTTCCAGATAATCGTCGATGACCCCGGGGGTGCTCATGCGGCTTGCTCCATCGGCGTGGCGTCGCTGGCGATCAGCCATTCCAGCGCGCGGCGGTAGGCGGCCAGGCCGCGACCCGGGTAGTCGCCCGGCACGCCGGCCACCGTCAGCGCCTTGACGTTGCAGATCTTGGTGTCGACCGGGATGGCGTCTTCCCACACCCGCTCGCCGTAGCTGTCCTGCATCTGCCGCAAGGTCTCGTTGCCGGCGCGGGTGCGCTTGTCGAACAGGGTCGGCAGGATCGACGCGGGCAGCGGCCGGCGCCGCGAGCGCTCGACCATGTCCACGGTGCGGACCATGCTGGCCAGGCCGTGCAGGGCCAGCGGCTCGGCCTGGGTCGGGATGATCACGCGGTCGGCCGCCGCCAGCGCGTTGATCATCAGCAGGCCCAGGGTCGGCGGGCAGTCGAGCAGGATGTAGTCGTGCTGGCCGGCGTGGCGGGCCATGGCCTGCTGCAGCGCCAGGCCCAGGCCGGGCTGGTTGGCGCTGCGCCGTTCCAGCGTGGCCAGCGCGGTCTGCCCGCAGACGAAGCTCAGACGCTCGACCGCGGTGTCGCGGGCCAGCGCGGCGAGTTCGCCCGGCGGGGTCGCGAACAGGTCGAGCACGCCCGGCGGCTGCGGTTCCTGCGGCACGTCGAAGGCCCGGGTCAGCGAGGCGTGCGGATCGAGATCGAGCATCAGCACGCGGTGCCCGAGCATGGCCAGCCCACGGCCCAGGGCCAGCGTGGTGGTGGTCTTGCCCACGCCACCTTTCTGGTTGGCGATCGCCCAGATGCGCATCAGTTGACTCCTTCAATGGCAGGTACTGCGCGGGGGCCGCCGGCGTTGCCGGGGGCCCCCGCGCAGTACCTGCC
>NZ_NSGT01000045.1:0-8615 GCF_009192905.1 Xanthomonas sp. LMG 12459 | reverse complement strand
CTGGAAGCCCTTGGCATCGTTGGACAACTTGGCCTTGGTACGGTGCTTGCCATTGGTCAGCTCGATGGCCACATCGAAACTGCGTTTGGCGACGTCGATGCCGATGACGGCAGACATAGGCGATTCCTCCATCGTGTCAGGGTCATGATCGGCGCTGGGCCCGGTCCTGCCTTGTCGATGCGAGTTCACGCCCGCGGGCGGACTCTGGATACCGTTCGGACACACAAGGGCCAGCATGTGGAGGGCGGAGCCGATCTACGATGCAAGCTCGAAGCTTTAGGAGCGACTGGACCTCCCGCACCTCCTCCGATGATCAGTCGGAAGACATGACGCCTGTTTAGGGGCGACATGTCCAGATACAAGGAGCGGCTTCTGCCGCGACCGTAGAGGGTCGGCAACGACCGGCTCCAGGCCGCTCGACCCCGTTGCAGCAGCGACTTCTGCCATCGCCGTCCAGCATCCTGGCCGCGGTGCCCGGATACGCCCACGCTCCTCGTAGGAGCGGCTTCAGCCGCGACAGGCTTTCCCGGTAACGCGCATCGCGGCTGAAGCCGCTCCCACACGCGCGCAACCAGCACTGCCGGGATCTGCACTGTGGGAGGGACTTCAGTCCCGACGACGGAGGGTGTCAATCCGCTTTCGGCTTCGCTTGTCGCGACTGCATGACAGGTGCCCCCCCCACCGTCGCTGGCGCGGACTGCGCACGCCCTCAGGCCGGCAGGTCGACATCCAGCAGTTCGCGAGCGCCGGCACCCAGCAGGGCCTCGGCCACGGCCTGGCCCAGCGCCTGCGGATCCTGCGCACTGCGCTGCAACTCCGCGCGCACCAGGCGCCCGTCGGCGACGCCGCCGACCAGGCCCTGCAACAGCAAATCCTCGCCGCACCATTGCGCGAAGGCCGCCACCGGCACGTGGCAACTGCCGTGCAGGGCGCGGTTCATCGCCCGCTCGGCCTCCACGCAGGTGCGGGTCGGAGCGTCGTCCAGCGCGGCGAACAATGCCAGCGCGGCACTGGCGTCCTCGCGGCATTCCACTGCGATGGCGCCCTGCGCCGGCGCCGGCAGCCAGTCCGGCGCCTGCAGGCGCTGGGTGATGCGCCCCTCCAGGCCCAACCGCTGCAGGCCGGCGCAGGCCAGCACGATACCGTCGTAGCCGCCGTTGTCGAGCTTGGCCAGGCGCGTGTTGACGTTGCCGCGCAGGTCCAGCAGTTCCAGGTCCGGGCGCCGCGCGCGCAGTTGCGCCTGCCGCCGCAGCGAGGAGGTGCCGACGCGCGCGCCCAGCGGCAGCGCGTCCAGCGAGGCGTAGAGGTTGGAGATCAGCGCATCGGCCGGATCGGCGCGCGGCAGGATCGCCGGCAGCACGAACGGCGGATCCAGCTCCATCGGCACGTCCTTGAGCGAATGCACCGCGCAATCGGCCTCGCCGCGCAGCATCGCCAGCTCCAGTTCCTTCAGGAACAGGCCCTTGCCGCCGATCGCCGCCAGCGAGCGGTCCAGGACTTCGTCGCCGCGGGTGCTCATCGGCACCAGCACCACGTCCAGGTGCGGGTGCGCGCGGCGCAGGCAGGCGGCGACATGCTCGCTCTGCCACAGGGCGAGCGGACTCTTGCGGGTAGCGATGCGCAGGATCTTCATGCGCGCATTATCGCGGAAAGCCGCCGTCCGCCGCTGCACGCGGGCGACCCGGGCGGCGTCAGCGTTGGTGGATCTCCTTGCGCAGTTGCGCCACGCAGCGCCGGCTGACCTCCAGCGGTTGCTTGCCATGGCGCAGCACCGCCTGCACCTGGCCCTCGCCGAGCCGGCGCAGCTCCACCAGTTCGTGGCGCGCGACCAGGCAGTTGCGGTGGATGCGCACGAAGCGCTCGGCGAACTCCTCCTCCAGCGCGCGCAGCGATTCCTCGATCAGGTCCTCGCCGCGCGCGTGGTGCACGACCACGTACTTTTCCTCGGCCTGCAGGTAGTGGATGTCGTCGACCGGGATCAGCCGCAGGCTGCCGCGCAGGCGCGCACACAGGTGGGTGCGGCGCTGCGGGGCCGGCGCCGCGGCGTCGCCGTTGCCGCGTCCGGCCATGAAGGTACGGGCGCGCTGCAGGGCCGCAGCCAGGCGCTCGGCGCGCACCGGCTTCATCAGGTAGTCGATCGCCGCCGCCTCGAACGCGGACAGCGCATGCGCGTCGTAGGCGGTGCAGAACACCACCGCCGGGCGCGGCTCGAAGGTGGCCAGGTGGCGTGCGGCCTCCAGGCCGTCGAGACCGGGCATGGCGATGTCCAGCAGCACCAGGTCGGGCTGCGCCGCGGCGCAGGCGTGCAGCGCGTCCATGCCGTTGTCGGCTTCGGCCACCACTTCCACGCCGGCATGCGCGGCCAGCAGCGTGCGCAGGCGTTCGCGCGCCAGGGGTTCGTCGTCGGCGATCAGCACCTTCACCCAGGTCTCCCTCACTCGACTGGCGTGCGCTGCGGCCGATACTAGCCCTGGTTCCGGGCGCCCGCCATCGGCATCGCACCATGCCGCCATGCGGCCGCTGCAATCAGCTGCCGGCGAGGCAGGCGTCCATCCAGTCGCCCAGGTCGGCGATTTCCTCGGCGCAGACCTGGTGCGCCATCGGATAGCGTCGCCACTGCACCGGCATGCCCAGCGCCTGCAGGGTCTGCGCGGTACGCTCGGCGTAGGTCTGCGGGATCACCGGGTCGCCCTGGCCGTGGGCCATGAACAGCGGTTGCCGCAGGGCCGCCGGGACGTGCCACTTGGCGACGCTCTCCAGTTCCGGCAGGTAGGTGGACAGCCCGATCAGGCCGGCCAGTGGCCGTTCGCGGCGCAGGCCGGCGGCCAGGGTGATCGCGCCGCCCTGGGAAAAGCCGGCCAGCAGCAGGCGCTCGGCCGGCACGCCGCGCGCGTCCTCGCGCGCGATCAGGGCCTCGACCTGGGCAACCGATTCGGCGACGCCGGCACTGTCGGCGCGGTTGGAGAAGTCCATGCTGACGATGTCGTACCAGGCGCGCATGCGCACGCCGTTGTTGACCGTCACCGGCCGCACCGGCGCGTGCGGGAACACGAAGCGCAGCGCCGGCCAGTGCGGCCGCACCAGTTCCGGCACCAGCGGCGCGAAGTCGTTGCCGTCGGCGCCCAGGCCGTGCAGCCACAGGACGGTCCAGCGCGGCGCGGCGCCGGTCTCGTGTTCCACTGTCTCCAGCATGTCGGTTCCCGATGAATGAGACCGGATAGTATGCCGGCCTCAGCCCCCGGCCTGCGCCTCGGCCTCGGCACGGCGTGCGGCGGCCTCACGGCGCAGTTCGGCGGCGCGCAGCAGCACTGCCGGCGGCTGCGACTCCTCGGGAATGGCGAGGATGCGCAGCTTGCGCAGCCACAGGCCGGCGGCGCGCGAGGAGCTGATCGCCACCACCGGCACCGCCAGCGCCATGCCGATCACCACCGGCGCCATCCATGCCGCCAGCGACGGCGACACGGCATAGGCCATGCCGCCCATCAGCAGGCCGAACGCGCTCAGTCCGCCGTAGCTGCGCAACAGCGCCGACCACGAAATGCGCCCATCGTCGCGCTGCTGCGCGTCCCAGCCCGAGTCCTTGCCGGCCAGCACCTCGGCCACGCCGCGCGACTGCACGTACATCACCACCGGCGCCATCAGCGCGGCCAGCAGGGTTTCCAGCAGCATGCTGGCGAAGGCGCGCAGCCCGCCGCCGCAGCCGCGGCGTTCGCCGGGCTTGAGCAGCATCGCGAAGTAGCCCATCACCTTGGGCGCCAGCAGCACGAACATGGTCACCGCGAATACCCAGGCCACCCGCGTGGAGTCCTGCTGGTGCCAGTAGCGCGCCGGCGAGAACGGCGAGATCACCGAGGCGACCAGGTCGAAACCGCCGTTCTGCAGCGGAATGGCGATGCCGATCAGCATCAGCATGCCCCACATCGGCGCGGTGAAGTAATGGCCGATGCCGATCAGCATGTGCATGCGGCTGACCCAGTGCAGGCCACGCGTGCGCACCACCTTGGAGTGCTGCAGGTTGCCCTGGCACCAGCGGCGGTCGCGCACCAGCAGGTCGGTCAGCGTCGGCGGGCCTTCCTCGTAGCTGCCCTGCAGGTACGGCACCATGTGCATCGCCCAGCCGCCGCGGCGCATCAGCGCCGCCTCGACGAAGTCGTGGCTGAGCACGTGGCCGCAGAACGGCTTGCGCCCGGGCAGCGACGGCAGGCCCGCCTGCGCGGCGAAGGCCTCGGTGCGGATCATCGCGTTGTGACCCCAGTAGTTGCTTTCCGCCCCATGCCACCAGGCCACGCCGAAGGCGATCACCGGGCCGTAGACGCGGCCGCCGAACTGCTGCATGCGCGCGAACAGGGTGTTGCCGTTGACCACTTCCGGCAGGGTCTGGATCAGGCCGACGTCGGGGTTGGCCTCCATGCCGGCAGCCAGGCGCACGATGCTGTCGCCGGTCATCAGGCTGTCGGCGTCCAGGATCAGCATCTGCGGATAGGCGCCGCCGAAGCGGCGTACCCAGTCGGCGATGTTGCCGGCCTTGCGCCCGGCATTGCTGGCGCGGCGCCGGTAGAACAGGCGGCCTTGGCCGCCGACGCGCTCCACCAGCTCGGCGTACACCTTCTCTTCTTCCGCGCCGATGGCCGGGCGCGTGGTGTCGCTGAGGATGAAGAAATCGAAGCGCTCGATCTGGCCGGTGGCCGCCACCGATTCGTAGATCGCCTGCAGGCCGGCCATCAGCCGGTGCGGATCCTCGTTGTAGGTGGGCATCAGCAGCGCGGTGCGGTTGCGCACCTGCGGCAGCGGCGCGTCCGGATCGATGCCGAGCTTGCGACCCTTGCCGAACACCAGGGTGAAGAAGCCGGCCAGCGCGCTCACGAACGACAGCGCGATCCAGGCGAACAACGGGATGAACAGCACCATCAGACAGGCTTCGAGCACGCTCACGCCGCCGATCACCAAGACCTTGCCGATCAGCCAACTGGCATAGGCGGTCATCGCGGCGGTGGTGCCGAACACGTAGAAGCGCCGCCAGCCGATCCCGACCGGGGTGCTGGGCAGGCGCGTGTTGCGCAGTTTGCCTTCCTGCAGCGACTGCAGCGGCATGGCCAGCGGCGCCTCGGGCGGCAGGACCGCGTGGCCGGCATCCAGGGGAGCATCGACGTGCACGGCCGGTGTGGGGGCGACCGTGCTCATGCGATCCGCCGACCGCGTCCGGCGCCGCAGCGCCATCGGGAAGTGCCGCTGGCGGACGGCACGGCGGATGCCGCCGCGGCCACGCGCGCCTGGTTGTGTTCGCCAGTTGGTACCACGTGCTCTCCTGTCGACGGGCAAGGACGCCGGTCAATGTAAACCCTAAATAGTAAGCTTTCGCGAAGGTGGCCAGCGGCGGCGCCGAGGTAACGCCGGCCGATCCGTTCAGCCATGCCGCCGTCACCTGCGCTCACCCGCGTTTCACCCGTTGCGCCGACCATGAAGCCAGTCCGGCTATGGAGGATCGACGCATGCGCCAGCCCGCCCGGCGACGCACACGCACCCAGCGGCAACACGACCATCCGGCAGCACCCGCGACGCCGCACGGAGCGCCGGCGCTGTTGATCGTGGACATGATCAGCCGTTTCGACTTCCCGGACGGCGCACGGCTGGCGGAGGCCGCACTGCCGGTGGCCGAGCGCATCGCCCAGCTCCGCGCGCGCTTCCATCGCCGCGGCTGGCCGGTGCTGTTCGCCAACGACAACGTCGCCGACTGGCGGACCGATTTCGAAGGTCTGTGGACCCTGTGCGCCGACCCGAAGCAGCGCGGCGCACGCATTGCCGCCTGCCTGGCGCCGCGCCCGCAGGACTATTACGTGCTCAAGCCCAAGCACTCCGCCTTCCTCGGTTCGGCCCTGGCCCTGCTGCTGGCGCGGCTGCAGACCACCCGCCTGCTGGTCACCGGCATCGCCACCGACGCCTGCGTGCTGGCGACCGCGATCGATGCGCGCATGCGCGATTTCCAGGTGCAGGTGCCGCCCTCGTGCTGCGCGGCGCTGGATGCCGGGCGCCAGCAACGGGCGCTGCAGGTGCTGCGCGAGGCCTTCGCGGTGCGCATCAGCGACCGGCTGCCGGCACGCGCAGACGGATGAGCGGGGTTACTCCGCCGTCGGCACCGGCATCAGGCCGGCGCCCTCGCCCTCGTCGCCGAGCGGCCGCGCCACGAACGGGAACGCCAGGGTGATGGTGGTGCCGCGTCCCAGTTCCGATTCGACGTCGACGAAGCCGCCGGCCTGGCGCACCAACCCATAGACCTGGGCCAGCCCAAGACCAGTGCCCTTACCCTCGGGCTTGGTGGTGAAGTACGCCTCGAACAGGCGCGACTTGACCGCATCGGACATGCCCTCGCCCTGGTCGCTGACCGCCAGGGTCACGTAGCGGCCGGGCTGGCGCATCGCCGCCGCGCGCGACGGCGGCACCTCCAGCGCGCCGCAGCGGATCGTCACCGCATCGCCGGGGCGACTGGCGTCGCGCGCGTTCAACGCCAGATTCAGTACCGCCTGCTCGACCGCGTTGCGGTCGGCATAGGTCGTCGCCACCTCGGCGCATGCAAGCAATTGCAGGCGCATCTCGCCGCCCAGCGCCTGCGCCAACAACGGCTGCATCTGCGTCACCAGCTCGTTCAGGTCCAGCCAGATCGGCTTGACCGGGTGCGCGCGGGCGAAGCCGAGCAGGCGCCGGGTCATGCCCGCGCCGTGCTGCAAGGCCTCGTTGGCGATGGCGAGCAGCCGTTGCTGGTCCGGCTGCAGGCGCTGCGGATGGTCGGCGACCATGCTCACCGAGGTGATCGCGGTATGCAGCATGTTGTTGAAGTCGTGGACCACGCCGGCAAGCATCTGCCCCACCGCCTCGCCCTTCTGCGCCTGGGTCATGGCGCGCTCGGCCACGCGCTGCGCAGCCAGGGCGATGTCCAGTTGCCCGCGCAGCTGCGACTGCTCGGTCTGCCAGCGACGGCCCAGCGCAGCGGCATCGTCGGCGTCCATCGTGTCGCCCCGGCCCTCGATCGGGGCGAGGTGACCCAGCGCGCGCAGGGCCTGTTCGACCTGGTGCTGCTGGGTGACGTCGCGGCTGATCACCAGCACGCTTTCCACCCGCGCCGAAGCGTTGGCCAGCGGACTGACCATCACATGCCACCAGCGCTTGCGTCCATCCAGCGATGCGCGCTCCGCCCAGAATTCGCGCTGTTCGTTACCCAGCGCCGCGGCGAAGGCGCCCTGGGTCAGCGAGCGCATGTCCTCGGGCCACAGCTCGGCCCAGGGATGGCCGACGACGTCAGCGGGGTCGGAAACGCCCAGGAGGGCCAACCCGTGGGGATTGATCGAGCGCACGACGCCGTCGCGGCCGACTTCCTTGATGCAGTCGTGGGAGAGCTCGACGATCTGCCGATAGTGGGCGTGCGTGGTCAAGCTGCATCTCGCAGTAAGTAATGTCGAGAATATCGGGATTCACGGGGCGTCACCAGCGCTTCACTGCCGAATCGTGAATCTGACAGCGATCACTCACGGGGCGATAACGGCATTATGCGCGCGACAACCGTCTCCACCACCATTCTGCTGGTGGAGGACGACCAGACGATCCGGGAACTGGCCGCCGCCATGCTGGCTGCCGATGGATACCGGGTCCTGTCGGCGGCGACCGCGCAGGAAGCACTGGCGGTGCTGGAACGGCATGCGGACGTGATGTTGATCTTCAGCGACGTGCAGATGCCGCGCTGCGACGGCTTGAGCATGGTGCGCCAGTTGCGCCGCCGCGGCATCGTCACCCCGGCCCTGCTGACCTCCGGCATGCACGCGCCGGAACCATGGATGCTGCCGGAGCACACCGGCTTTCTGCCGAAGCCGTACCGCCGCACCGATCTGCTGGCGGCCTTGGATCGTCTGCAGACCGGAGCCTGAGCGGGGCGCCACCCCACACCGCTTCCCCACGGCAATCGCATCCGACAGACGACCGGCCAGCGAATTCAGGCGAAGACCAGCTTTCCGTACCGTGCCGAACGGATCGCCGCCAGGCGCTCGGCGACGAAATAGGCCCCGGCGTTGGCATCGCGGAAATACACGCCGTCGAACGCGTGCCGGCCGAGTACCGCACCGTCGTGGCCACTGCTGCAGATCTGCGGCTCGAGCACGCCATCCGGGCACGCACGCAGCAGCCCATCGAGGACGAAGCCGTCCAGCTCGCGGCGCATCTGCGGTTTCAAGACTGTCATGAGCACACTGCACCATAGACCGCATGAAGCTCGCACAACGGAGGTGGCGACCACGGTCGCACGGGGAGCGCGGCACGTGTCCGGCAACGGAAGCTAAACGATTCATTCGCACGTGCAACGCGATCCATGCTTGCGGCGTCTGACGTTCGGCAAATCCACTATGCGCCGCACTCTCCATTTCGCCGTAGACAAGCGCGCGCTTCACGCCTCTTTTATCGCGCCATTTGTACTTTGCTCGTGCATTATCGCACTGCAACATCGCCGTTCCGTTTCGACGCTGCTGTGCCTCTTTCTTCGCATCACGTCGCGCGCCCGCCAGGACGCGCGTCGGCAGTCGCTTTCCGCTTTTCGTGTGCCCCGTCCTCCCCCTTCCCAGACGGAACCGCCATGT